>JABSRR010000004.1:0-28084 GCA_013215025.1 Pseudomonadales bacterium | reverse complement strand
AGCTAAACGATTAAGAGCTAAACGAGTAAGAGCTAAAGAACTGAGAGCTAAAGGATTAAAAGTCTAAGCGCTGAGGGCTAACAATAGCTAAAACTCAGCAATCAGCTCGGGATGTAAATGGCCCACTTTAACGTAAATGAGTGCTCCGTCCTCGCGTGTAAAAGGGCGATGTTGACTGAGGTGCGGGCTTCGAATCCAGCTGCCTTTCGGATAGCTGCCATGCTCATCATAGAAGGTGCCCTCAAGCACCAGAATTTCCTCGCCGCCAAAGTGTTGGTGGGGATTAAATTCGGTAAATGCTGCCCACTTGACCAGTGCTATATGCTCGCCCTCATAGTCATGCAGGGGCATCACCGATAAGCCGTCTACTAAGCCTGGGCGCCAGGCCTGCTGATTACAATTTAGGTTTAATTGAAGTTGGTCATCCGCCTGAAACTGCTGCAGTTTAACAAAAATCAACGCTCCTTGGGCACCGACCTTCGGGCTGTGGCTGCTGCCTATTGGGTTACGTAAATAGCTGCCAGCAGGGTAGCTTCCGTATTCGTCGGCAAATTCACCTTCAAGTACAAAAATTTCCTCGCCGCCAGGGTGTTGATGCTCTGCAAATTCACTATGCGGGGCATAGCGAACCAGGGAGGTTGCGCGTGCTTGCTCAGCACCGATGCGGTCCAAGGGCATGCGCCTTACACCAGATTGTGGAGAATCGAACCATTGATGCTCGGAGGGTAATACCACCTCGCGTTGAGAAAAGTCGGCGCGACAGCGTGTTGGCAATGACATTAGGCGTAGTTATCTCGATCNAGATGCAAAACATGGCTGAGCTTAACTTTAAAGCGCTCACCCAAATAATATAGGCAGGGCACCAATATCAGGGTGACCGTTGTGGCAAACAATACCCCATAGGCTAAAGAGATAACCATTGGAATAAGGAACTGTGCCTGCAGGCTAGTCTCAGACATAATTGGTAGCAAGCCAATAAACGTAGTGATCGAGGTGAGGATAATCGGTCGAAAACGGTCGATGCCGCCTTGCAGTACCGCGTCAAAAATCTCTACCCCTTGTGAGCGTAACTGGTTAATCCGGTCGATTAAAACCAGATTGTCATTTACCACGACGCCGGCACAGGCCATCACCCCTAAGAACGAGAAAATGCTGATATGGTAGTTCATGATCAGGTGGCCAAAGATTGCACCCATGACGCCAAATGGAATCGCGGTGAGAATGATCACCGGTTGCCAATATGAGCGAAACGCAATCGCCATCATGGCATAGATGGCCAGCAAGGCTTGCAGAAAATAAATGCCCCAGGCGGCCATAAAGTCGCGGCGTTCTTCTTCTTGGCCTTTCAGCGCCACTTCGACGTCCGGGTGGGTTTGTTTTAAGGCTGCGGCAAATTCACCGATCACGGAGTTAGATATTTCGATCGCGTCGGAGGTGTCGGGTTTTAAGTCGGCGGTGACTTTTAAGCTGCGTTTTTTATCCGTGCGGGTGATATCTTGCAGCGCTGGTACATAGTCAATATCGCTGATCGCGCCAAGGCTTGCCTGTTGGCCATTGCTATCGCGTACCGGAAGATTAACAATCGATTCATATTGACCACGTTGATCAGCCGCCAGCTTAAGCATAATGCGAATATCTTCGCCATCACGCGGAATACGCTTAATCTCTGAACCATAGAATGCACTGCGTACCTGCTGGGTTAATAAGTTCATATCCCAGGCGCCAAATTCGCTGGAGGGCTTTAAGGCCAATTCAATTTCACTGCGCGGCGTTTGCAGCGAATCGCGTACATCAAATACCCCGGCAAAGGCTGCAAGGTGTTGCTGCAGGAGTTGGCTAGCCTCATTTAGACTTTGATTGCTTTCGCTGGAGAGTTGATATTCTAACGGTTTACCTTGATCAGAGATTTGATAGAAAAACACCATATCCTCAGCTTCAGGAATGGGGCCGATNGCTTCGCGCCACATATCGATCAGTTCAGGTGAGCTGATGGTTTGTTTAAATTCGCGATTGATGCCCATTGCACCATAGATATTGTTTTCCCAGCCACGCACAGAGTAACCCCAAATATGCGAAGTATCGCTATCTTTGAATAGGGCCTGCTGTTGCACTTGCTCGGACGCATTTTCAATGCGGTAGGTGATATCTTGTGTTAGCTGTTCAGGTTCACCCTGCGGTAGCGTGATTTGTAAAATAATATAGTCAGTTGTGACATTCGGTAGAAAGCTGAATGTCATCCAGCCGCCCGCAAAAATCGAAATCGACAGTACCATCGCGACTACAAAGCTGGCGATCGCCGAGCCATAGTGCCTCAGTGCTAAGGATAATAAGGGGCGATAGATTTGGCTGACAAAGCGCGCAAGCTGGGCGGCAAAAAAACCACGTAGGCGATCAAATTTTTGTATCAAAGGATGTTTAAAATAGCCTTCAGGCGGCATGTCGGCTAAGTGTGACGGCAAGATGAACAGACTTTCTATCAGTGAAAACGCCAGCGTCAGCAAGACCACGGTAGGAATCGCCTGCGAGGCTTTGGCAGACTCGCCAGGCAAAAACAGCATCGGAATAAACACCAGCATGGTTGATGCCACGGCAAACAGCACCGGCTTATATACCCGCTGCGTGCCGCGAATCGCACTATCAGTGCCGGCACCGTGCGCCTGTTGTTCGGCATATACAGACTCACCAACAATAATCGCATCGTCAACCACAATCCCCAGTATCATTAGAAACGCGAACAGTGAAATCATATTCAAGCTGGCATCTAACATCGGCATCAGCCAAAGCGTGCCGAGAAATGCGATAAAAATACCAATACATACCCAAAGCGCCAATAGCGGTCTAAGAAACAGCATCAGTACGACAAATACCAGTAATAAGCCGCTGGCACCATTTTTTAAAAGAGTGCGGATACGATCTTTAAAAGACAGCGAAAAGTCGTGCCATACCGACACTGTTAGCGACTCTGGCAGCTCTTGCTGTTTTGCGGATAAGTAAGCGCTAACTTCTTGCTTGGTTTTTAATACGTCGGGGTCGCCAGTCACCTGCACTTCAAGAAACAGCGCTGGGGTTTTATTGAAGCGTGAGATGATGCTGTAATCTTGCGTGAAATCATCTTTGATGGTGGCAATATCGCCCAGTTTTACTACGCCACCGTCGGGCGATTTAAGCACAATGATATTAGCCAGTTTTTCAATATCGTCAGCTTCTTGCCGAGTCTGCAGTAAAATATCGCCCTGGTTAGAGCGAATAGTGCCAAGCGGCGAGTCTATCGAATTATTGCTGACCGCCTGCCGCACTTGGTTAAAGCTGAGTTGATGGCGCAACAGTGCAGAGCGATCGAGCTCGATAGTAATTTCATAATCACGCTGACCTTGCACATTGACCGTGGAAACATATTTGAGCTGTTCAAGTTCACGCTTGATTTTGTCAGCATGAATTTTCAACACTTTTTCTGACACCTCGCCCTCGAGCACAATTTCCATCATGTCGTGGGTGCGCAAAGGCTGGGTGACCTGCGGTTTTTCAGCATCGACAGGTAAGGTGTTCAGGCTGTCTACGCGGTTTTTGACGTCGTCGTAAAGCGCGCCAATCGAATAGTTATCAGCTACTTTAACATCGATTTCGCAGCGGTTCTTTTTTGCCTTGGTGGTGATGCGGTCAACGCCACTTAAGCCGTCTAGCGCCTGCTCAACTCGAATACAGATCTGTTCTTCAACATTTACCGGTGCTGCGCCAGGGTAGGCGATGCTGATTTCAACGCTGCTGGGGTCTGCCTTGGGAAAAAATTCTTTGTCGATATATTGCACCGCAAAAATGCCACCCAGCAAGATTGCCAGCATCAGTAAGTTGGCGGCAATGGTATTGCGAGAGAACCAAGCAATCAGCTGTGTCATAGGCTGTTCCGAAGCGCAACGTCGCCGTTATCAGTGGCTGGTAACTGCGGCGCTACGCGCATACCAGGGGCTGCCAAGGGTAGGCGCGAGGTAATAATGGTTGCCCCAGCAGGAATCTGCGCGCGCAGCAATAATGATGCCCCTCGCCGCGCTAAAAACTGCGCATCATTGAAAGCAATACGGTTATCAGCATCGGCAGTAAGAATATAGCGTTTATCATGAAAGGCGTTTTCAGGAAGGGTGAAAACCTGCGTTTGAGCCTCGCCCGCCACTCGGGCTTCGATATAGAGGCCGGGTAAAAAATGCTCGGCGAAGCGGTTGTCGATCGCCACAATCAGGTCGATAAACTGATTGCTGCGATCAACCACGGCGCTGCGGCTGAGCAGCTCGGCGTTAATTTCAAGTCTTTTGTCGCGTGGGTCATAAAGGGTAATGAGTGGGGGGTTTTCAGTGCTAATCGGCCAGGCGATATTGGCGGTTTGCAGCTGCTGTTGGCTAAGCTGCAGTTTGACCTGACGTTTATCGCTGCGATACAGCTCAGCAAGACGACTGCCCATCGTCACGAATTGCCCTTCATGAATATGGGTGTCGACGATATTCACCGCATACGGCAGGGTAAGCTTGGTGCGCTCGATTAATTGGCGACTGCGGCTTAACCTAGCCTTGGCAGTTTTTAGCCGGCTTTGTGCGGATTTAAGCTGTGGTTTACGTAAAAACAGCGCGTTTGCCGCGTCTGAACCTAAGTCGCGCCATTCTTTTTTTGCCTGATTGGCGCGCGCGGTCTCGGTAGCAACCGCTTCTTCGGCAGCGGCAACTTCGGCTTCTGCATTCGCCAGCTCAGCTAGATATTGCGTATCATCAATGCTGAGAATTTGCTCGCCCTCAGCGATCTGACCACCGAGTAAGAAATTCTTATGGACGCTAAGCACGCGCCCCGATACTTCGGCAATCAAGTCGATGGATTGACTGGCTTCGACCAGTCCGTGTGCTAAAACATCAATGCGCTGAGTTTGTGGTGCAGCGATAACGGCCGATACCTTGATGGCGGGTCGCTCTGCCTCGGCCAGCTTTTCGGGTTTTGGCTTCATGGTGCCAACCATATAAGAAAGGCCAAAGCCTAAAAAAAGTATGGAAATGGCAGTAAGTAAATTTCTCATATAAACAGGAGCTTATGAATGCTGTAAACTATCTCGGATCACCAATAATACGAAACTTCGCAATAATGTGCCCAGATTTAATCAGATTTGGTGAAAAATTGCGCAAAAAATTGAGAAAATACCATGTCGATTTCAGAATTGCTGGCACTGCTTGAGTCAGACCCCAAAGCCTTATCATTTACCCAGGTCATAGATTGTATTGATCAGCATTACCAATTTAGCGCGGTTGGCTTTCGTGTTGGCGAGCAAATCAATGCTGCGGGCAGTAATCTCGGCTCATGTAAAATCTTTGCTTTTGCTCAGCTGCAGCAGCTGAGTGAGCAGCATACCTTGAGCTTGTTTGGTGATTATTATTTTATTGATGTATTACAGCATCCTGAGGCCGATGATCACGCCAATATCCGTAATTTTATGCAGTTTGGCTGGTCTGCGGTGAGCTTTGATGCCACTGCTTTGGTTGCGGCGGCCTAAGCTTGACTGCGCATGATGCCAAGCCTAATCGCTGTCCAGCCTGTGGCCAAGCCAATCAGTGTGTAATGACGCAGCCAGGTGCATCGATTGCCGATTGCTGGTGCAGCCAGCCATCCTTAACATGCAGTAAGTATGTTAGCAAACTGCCGCCAACGCTGCCGGCCGATCAATGTTTATGTGCTCAGTGTTTGGCATCGTTTCGGCAGCATAAGTATCAGCTGTCTGACTAACAGAAAAACTATGCATAAAATATAAAAAGTTATCAATGAAAAGCTATAAATAAAGGTTATCAAATGGCAAATTGGCAATGGTTTACCAAAGTACACCGCAAAGTATTTAACCTTACTGGCGGGCGTCTTGGTGCCAGCATGGGCGGGCAATCCATCGTGATGATAGAAACTATTGGGCGCAAGTCTGGGCAGTTACGTCAAGTCCCGGTGGTGTGTTACCCCTATAAAGATTTTGTGACTGTGGTTGCATCAAATAATGGCCAGCACAAGCACCCGCTGTGGTGGCTTAATTTACAAGCGCAGCCTCAGGTGAATGCGCAGCTGGGTAAGCAGCGTTTTGCGGTATCAGCGCATGAGCTTCAAGGTGCAGAGCGAGAGGCCGCATGGCAGGTGATTCGAGAAAAAAATCCCAGGCAACAAGTGTATGCTGATAACACCGAGCGAGAGTTGCCAGTGGTCTACCTACAGCCCCGCTGATTAAGCGATAAACCGCAGTAGAAATAATACTGACGTGCATCGGTAGCACGTCAGTATTATCTAAGATATGACGTTGGCAATAATATTGTCAATTTATGACAGATGGATTTATTGCGCCTGTTGCAGGGCTTTGTCAAGCGCCGCAATCAGCGCCTCGTCGTCGGGGCGTGTGGCTGAGTTATACCACTCAATAACCTCACCATCGCGACCCACCAAGTATTTATAGAAATTCCATTTCGGCTGACCTTTGCTCGCAGCGAGGTGCTGAAAAACAGGGTTTGCCTGTTTGCCCTTCACATCTGAGGTGGCCATCATCGGAAACGTGACACCATAATTGATATAGCAGACTTCGGCAGTTTTTTCTGCTTCACGATGTTCTTGCCAGAAGGAGTTGGAAGGGAAGCCTATCACTAATAAATCATCGTCTTTGTATTCACGGTATAGGGCTTCTAGACCTTTGAATTGAGGTGTATAGCCACATTCGCTGGCGGTATTGACTATCAGCAAGACTTTATCTTGTTTCAGTTCGCAGAGGTTAACTTGATCCTTGCCTCGCAAGGTTTGCATATCTTGATTAAGCCAGTCTGGACATTCGGCCCAGCTATTGATACTAACAGCTAACAGCATAAAAACGACGATTGATTTCATCATAATTTCACCCATTAAAATAGAAGGAAGGTATAATCATACGCGTATACAATTTATATAGTTTATTAATATAGGGCATCTCATGGCGCAGCGCTACTCATCTTCAAGACTGGCTAAAGAGCTAGGTGTTGATGCAAAGCAAGTGTTTCAGCAACTACAGCAGGCAGGCTGCATCAGTCGTGAAGACGAGCAATGGCAGCTCACCGAACAGGGTTTGCAGCTTGGCGGCGAATATCAGCAGTCAGAAAAATTCGGCCAGTTTATTAGCTGGCCCAGTAGCCTGCTGGAGCATGCAATGTTTAAACATTGTCTACCAGATTTATTGTCGGCTACGCGTATTGCTCAGCAGTATGATCTGACGCCGAAACTGGTGAATCAATTATTCGCTGAGCTTGGCCTAATTGAGCGCGACCAGCGCGGCTGGACTATGACCAAGCAAGCCGAGAAGCTGGGCGCCGAACAACGCAATTCTAAGCAGGGGCTGTTTGTATTGTGGCCCAAAGCCATGTTAGATAATAGTTTGATAGCCACTAATCTGAAGCAAGTTGCCGGGCTTGAGCCTGCGCAATGTCTTGATGGTCGAAAGCTTGACAATATTGCAGACCAAAAAATTGCCAATTGGCTGTACCTTAATCAATTGGCATTTGCCTACGATAAAGCGCTGGCCTTTAGTGAGCTGCGCATCAGTTTCTATTTACCGGTAAGACGAGTATATATAGCCTACTGGGGCATGCATAATATCGAGCATAGCCTGTCGAAAAAAATGCAGCAAGATACGCTGATTCAGCAGTTAGGTTTGCGTTATATAGAAATTAACGATGAGCAGCTGAAGGATTTAGAGGGCTACCTAAGCCAGAAATTGCTGCAGTTTGGTCTGCAGTTATAAGTGCTTCCGTTGCTATTATTTAGCGCTTAACTAGCTTATCTAAAATGCTCATCGCAAATGCTGAGGCAACAAAGGTCATATGCATAATGACGTACCACATGATCTTGCTGCTGTCGTACACTTCAGCGTTCATAAAAACTTTCAGTAAGTGAATCGAAGAAATCGCCACGATTGCTGCAGCCACTTTATTTTTGAGGCTATTAGCGTCCATTTTGCCAAGCCAGCTAAGCTTTTCTTCCCCTTCCGGAATGTCTAGGCGAGAAACAAAGTTCTCGTAGCCAGAAAACATGATCATCACTAACAGGCCACCAACCAGGGCTAGATCGATTAAGCTTAATATCAGAAGCACCAAATCCACTTCTTTCATGGTTAATAAATGGGGAATCACGTGCAGCAGCTCTTGGTAAAATTTAATAATCAGTAGCAAGATGGCAAATGAAAGCCCTAAATAGATCGGTGCTAACAGCCAACGTGAGGCATAGATTATTCTTTCAATGATGGTTTCCATTACGCTACTCTTTATTGTGATAAATGGCTTATGATGAATGTTGCCAAAACATCAATAGCTGGCTGACTTAAGTACCGTCGCTTCAGGACTCAGGACTCAGGACTCATGGTTCAGTAATTGGCATAGGCCATGCCCGAAAATTGTCGTGATAGGTGGCTGGCATAATTATCGGTCATGCCCGAAACAAAGTCGATACCCGCCATCAAGGTTTGATAATAGTCGCCGGTTTTAGGAATATTTTTTTCGCCAATTAAGTTAATCATCATTTGATTTTCTTTAGACTTCGCCATCCCGCCTTGCTGGTACCATTCATCTAAGGCGGGTATAACCTTATCCAACAATCTGGCAATCACATCATAGGCGCCAATTTCGAGTTCAACCTTACGCGGGTGAGAAAAAATACGCGCCTTGGCTAGAGTTTTTGCAGCATTCACCGACTCAGTAATTTCAGGTCGGCAGAGTGAGATTAAGTCATGCTTAACCTCGCCAGCCAGAAACGCCTGTTCATGGCGCATATAGGCGTCAACGCCAGCCTCAATATAAGCGTCGATAATTTTACCTCGGATAAACGGCGGCCTTCGGCCAATTTCAATTCGCTTGATTTGCTGCTCTAAGCTATGCACCTCAGCTGGGCGCAGTACCGGCTTGATCAACTGAAACATCTCTTCCCAACTGACAAGCCCCATTTCTAAGCCATCCTCCAAATCCAAGATCCCATAGCAAAAGTCGTCAGCAGCTTCCATTAGATATACTAAGGGGTGTCGGCAGTAATATCCTACGCTGTTTTCGAGTAGGGCAGTGCGTTCGGCAATTTCATCAACATGCTGGCGATCAGCATCATAGATGCCGTACTTATTCGTTTTGGGCGCATCCTGCTGATCTGAGCCCCATGGATATTTGATAAACGAGGCAAGTGTGGCATAAGTAAGGCGCATACCGCCATCAAATTGGTGATATTCACTGGAGGTTAAAATACGAAGGCCTTGCGCGTTGCCCTCAAAGCGCAGCAGGTCATTTTGTTGTCTAACACTTAAGGGTTGTAAGTAAGTTTGACCATGCTGTTGAAACCAGTTGCGAATCGCTTCTTCGCCTGTATGACCGAATGGTGGGTTGCCAATGTCGTGAGCTAGACAGGTTGACTGAACGATATCGCCAAGGTCTGTGGGTAGTATATGTTGGGGTAATTTTTGCTTTGCCGCTAAAGCCTGTCCTACCCGTATTGCTAGTGATCGACCCACGCAGGCAACCTCGAGGCTATGCGTCATACGATTATGAATATGGTCGTTAGTGGCCATCGGATGCACTTGAGTTTTTCGTGCAAGGCGGCGGAACGCACCAGAGAAAATGATTTTATCGTGATCGGATAGAAACGGCGATCGGCCACTTTCAGTTTTAGCCGGTCTACCCCCAAGTCGTTCTGCACACAGTAGATGTTGCCAATCCATGCTGTTACTCAAAAAAAGTTTAATGTTCTTATTGTCATTACAACAGCTGCCCGCTTGGCTGTCTACGATAATTCATGATCGGAAGCGGCTGGGCTCATCAGCGCAGCCAGAAGCACGCCAAGCAGCTCAGCAATATGCCATGCGGCACGCGAAATAATGGCGCACAGGGTTGCTTGCTCAACACTTAGAAGCGTTGACAATAGAAGAATAATGACAGCTTCGCGGATGCCAATGCCGCCTGGTGCAAATACAGCGAGAAAGCCAATCAGCCAGGCTGCTGAGAAGCTGGCAATGATAAACGCCAGCTGCATTACGGATAGCGATATTGTTGGGGCTATTGCCATTACAATACATAGGCCGGAAATGCCGAATGCAAACCATAGTAAACAATATTGCGGAAGTAATATTATTAAGTCGCTGATGGGTAGCTCGAGCGAGCGGAAAAAGTGACTACACTGTTCGCGCAGGCGGGCAAAATAATCGCTGAAAAAGCTGTTAATGGCGAGGCTTATGCCAAGCACTAGTATTGTGGCAACTGTGATGAAAAGCGCATAGCTAAACGATAACTGATATAACAAATTTATTATGGTTTCGCCGTATATTTGCCATAGTGTGGGTAGCGCAAATATGCTCATAAAAGCGGCAGTCATTAGCATTAACAAGGTTTCAATCAGGAACAGGCTCCAGCCAACTTTTCTGTTGATCGGCACTACCCGCAGCATCTCTACTCTTGCTAATGCGAATAATGCTTTACCAGGTAAATACTTGCCGAGAATAGGCCAGAAAAAAGGCTTCATTAGCTGTCGCAGTGACACGCTTTTAGCCGCGGCACGGGCGACTAATTTTCGCCATAGTTGCAGTTGAATCAATTGAAAAATGCAGCACAACACTAGGGCACTGAGCAGCCAGATAAGCTGTGCGCTTGAGTTGAGCTGCTCGATGGCGGCTTTAAGCTGCAGCGCTTGCGTGTTCAAAAAGTAAGCCGCAACGCCAATAGTGATGATGGCCAGTAATGGTTTAAGCCAGGCGTTCAAGTGCTTTCCTTGGAAATGAATAATCTTTTCAATATATCAGAAAGCGCATCCTTAGGCTTGTCTAAATCATTGTATCGAGTATTGGCTGTCATTGTCTCCTCCACGTCCAACATTTCAGCTTGTGTTCCCTCGATACTTACCTTGCGGCAGCGCTTTATGCTAGTATTGCTCGGATAATTCTGGATATAAGTTTTTCTTATGCGTGACAAATTTGCTGATTCTGTTGGCTTAGTCAGTGAGCAGTTTTTAACTGTTGATCAGCCGCTGTTACTCTCTTCTGGCCATACTTTGGCCAATTATACGCTGGCTTATGAATGCTACGGCCAGTTAAATGACGATGCCTCGAATGCGGTATTAATTTGTCATGCCTTAAGCTCGTCTCATCACGCTGCGGGTTTTTATCACGCAGACGATAAATCACCTGGTTGGTGGGATAATTATATTGGTCCGAATAAGGCGATTGATACTAACCAGTTTTTTGTGGTCTGCGTGAATAATCTGGGCAGCTGCTATGGCTCTACAGGGCCGACCAGTATTAACCCGGAAACCGGTCAAGCCTATGGTCCTGAGTTTCCGATGCTGCGAGTGAGAGACTGGGTGGAAAGCCAGATGCAGCTGATGCAGCATCTAAAGATCAGTAAGTGGGCGGCGATTGTTGGCGGCAGTTTAGGCGGCATGCAGGTGATGCGATGGGCGACGGAGTACCCCGATTTGATGCATCATTGTTTAATATTTGCCTCAGCTATGCAGCTGACGGCACAAAATATTGCTTTCAATGAAACCGCCCGCCAGGCGATTAGTTCAGACCCTGATTTTCACCAAGGTCATTACCAGCGCCATGCGACTATCCCGGCAAAAGGCTTGGCCCTTGCGCGGATGATCGGGCATTTAACATATTTATCTGATGATGCTATGGATCTGAAGTTCGGCCGAAACTTACGCTCTGGCAGTTTTCAACTTGGGCAAGACAGTGAGCTAGAGTTTCAAGTGGAGAGCTATTTGCGTTATCAAGGTGATAAGTTCTCGAAAAGCTTTGACGCTAATAGTTATATTTTAATGACTCGAGTGCTGGACTTTTTTGATTTGGCGCGCGAATACGATAACGATCCGGTAAAAGCATTCGAGCAGGCAAAGGCCAAGTTTTTGGTGGTTTCGTTTTCAACCGATTGGCGTTTTTCGCCGGCGCGCTCGATAGAAATAACCAATGCCTTGATCGCGGCAAACAAGCAGGTGGTTTATGCTGCAATAGACTCGGATGCGGGTCATGACGCATTCTTATTAAAAGATGCTCGTTTTAACCAAGTATTCTCCAATTATATGCATAGTGTTGCGGATCAGTTGGCAATAGATGCGGTTCAGCAGGAGGGTACATGCGCTTAGATCATAATATTATTGCACAGCTGGTTACTGACCAAGCGCGCGTGTTAGACCTTGGCTGCGGTGATGGCTCTTTGCTGCAGCTGCTGCAGCAGCAAAAGTCGGCTGATATCATGGGCGTTGAGATTGATCACGATAAGTTTAATCAGTGTGTGCGCAAAGGCGTTTCTGTTATCGAGCAGAACCTTGATCGGGGTCTGGATAATTTTTCCAGCCAAAGTTTTGATGTGGTGATTTTGTCGCAAACTCTGCAGGCGCTGCACCGCCCCGATTTAGTATTGCAGGAAATGCTGCGTATCGGTGGCTCTGGCATTGTTGCGTTTCCAAACTTTGGACATTGGCGCTCTCGATTACATTTGATCAGTCAGGGGCGTATGCCGGTGTCTAAATTTATGCCCTATGACTGGTACAATACCCCCAATATCCACTTTTGTACCGTATATGATTTTGAGTCTCTTTGTGCTGAACGCGGGATCAAAATATTGCACCGCGAGTTGACGGTTGGCGATAAGCGGCTCACAGGTTTTTCAAAACTGCTGCCAAATCTATTTTCGACTACTGCGATTTACCATATCAGTCGCTAGTATCAAAACTTTAACGCCGAGGGGTCGTAGTGTCTTTTCAATATGTATTGATCAAGTTTGCGCTGATTTTAGTCGTCTTTTTATCTCAGTCAGCGATGGCGCAGGATGGCGTAAGCTATAAGAAAGGCGCTTATGAGGTGATTTATACCACCTTCAATAGTAGCTTTATCAGTCCAAAAGTGGCGCAAACCTATGGCTTTGTCAGGGGTAAAGACCGTGCGCTGATGAATCTTGCGGTGATTGAAACCCTAGCCGATGGCAGTATGCAAAGCGTTGAGGCAGATGTGCAGGTAACCGTCAGTGATTTGATTTATAAGCAGCAGCTTGAGTTTAAGCGGATTCAAGAGCAGCAGTCCGTGTATTATCTGGCGCCGTTTAAAATCAGCAATAAGCTGGATGTTTACTTTGAGGTTAGCGTTAAGCCAAAAAGCAGTCAGCAGCGGCTGCAGTTTAAATTTCAAAAACGCCTCTACCATGATGGAGAGTAAGCTTTGCTATTCACCGATGAAAAATTAATCCTGGCGAGCTCCAATCAAGGTAAGCTGAAAGAGTTTAAACAGCTGTTTCAAGCTCGCGGCGTACACGTTTTGCCGCAGTCACAGTTTGCCGTTGATGACGCCGAAGAGACCGGTCTAAGCTTTGTTGAGAATGCCATCATCAAGGCGCGGCATGCCGCTAAGATTTCTGGTTTGCCAGCCTTAGCCGATGATTCGGGTTTAGAAGTTGACGCGCTGCGAGGTCAGCCTGGCATTTACTCCGCCCGCTACAGTGGCCCAGAGGCAAATGATGCCAGCAATAATGCCAAATTATTACGTGCGCTGGCGCAGGTGCCGAACGAGCAGCGAACCGCGCGCTATCGCTGTGTATTGGTATTGATGCGCCATGCTGCAGATCCTACGCCGGCGATCTTTCAGGGCAGTTGGGAGGGTCGCATTTTAACGTCAGCTGAAGGTGATCAAGGTTTTGGCTATGACCCGCTATTCTGGGCTCTGGAGCAGCAAGCTGCAGTTGCTACGATGCCTGCTGCATTAAAAAATCAAGTGAGCCACCGGGCGAAAGCGGTGGCGCAATTGATGGCGGCGATCAGCAAGCGCTGAACGTGAAGCCCTTGCATTCGAGCACAGCAGTCAGCCAAGCGCTGCCACCTCTATCCTTATATGTGCATATTCCCTGGTGCGAAAAAAAGTGCCCATACTGCGATTTTAATTCACACACCAGCGCCACGGCGCTGCCTGAGCAGGCCTATGTTGATTGCCTGCGACAGGATTTACGTGCGCAGCAAGCTTTTGCGCAAGGCAGACGCCTGCGCTCAATATTCTTTGGTGGCGGCACGCCAAGCTTGTTTTCTGCCGCAGCCATTGGGCAAATTCTTGTTGCAGCAGAACAGCTGATTGGTTTTGAAGCCAACTGTGAGATTACCCTAGAGGCCAATCCCGGCAGTGCTGAGCTAAAAAAGTTTGCCGACTTTAGGCAGGCTGGGGTGAATCGCTTGTCGATTGGTGTGCAATCGTTTGCTGATCAGCAATTGCAGGCGCTAGGCCGCGTACATGATCGGCAGTCGGCATTGGCGGCGATTTCAGCGGCGCAGCGAGCTGGCTTTCAGCGCTTTAATATAGATTTAATGCATGGCTTACCCGAGCAGTCTGAGGCTGCTGCCATGCAAGACCTCGCGTTGGCGATTGATTTAGGGGCGCAGCATATTTCTTGGTATCAGCTGACCATTGAACAAAATACCGCGTTTTACCGCTACCCACCTCGCTTACCCGATGAAGACGTATTGGCTGATATCCAGCAGCAAGGCGTCGATTTGTTAGCCCAGCACCAGCTTTACAGCTATGAGGTCTCGGCCTATGCCAGTGATCATGCGCAGCAATCAGTGCATAATCTGAATTATTGGCACTACGGTGATTATTTAGCTATCGGTGCGGGTGCGCATGGCAAATACACCCAGTTTGATCATAACGCTGCGGCGACTATCTCGCGTTTTCACAATACTCGCTTGCCAAATGATTATCTGGCTAGGACAGAGCGCTTTGTTGCAAAGCAGCAAACCATCATGCCTGATGAGGCACTGTTTGAAGCCTTAATGAATGGCCTGCGTTTAACTGAAGGCATACCGCTGACGTCACTGCTAAATTTTACCGGCGCCAGTGAAGAGCAGCTTCGCGCGATGATTGAGCCGCTTTGTCAGCAACAATTATTGCAATGCGATCACGCTGTTCGGGCCACAGCGCGCGGTCGTCAGTATTTAAATTTTGTGCTTGAAGCACTGCTTGATTGCTGAATAATAGCAAGCCTCAGTCGCTAGACTACACTATAAGATAAACAATAACAGAGAGCGTAGATATGTTGAGACGAATCATTGGTTTACCCCTGCAAACTTGCTGTTTACTCCTTATGCTGGGCATCGCCGCCACGCAGGCCTTTGCTGAGTCATCGGTGATCGGTAAGTGGACTACTATTGATGACGAAACGGGCGAGCCTAAGTCGGTCGTGGAGCTCTATGAAAAAGACGGCAAGTTATACGGTAAGGTGGTTGATTTACTGTTGAAACCTGACGATACCGTTTGCACTAAATGCAGCGGTGAGCTTAAGGATCAGCCGGTAGTAGGTATGGATATTATCACTGGCCTTAGCCTTGATCAGGGCAAATATGGCGGCGGCGATATTTTAGACCCTGCCAAGGGTAAAACCTATGCCTGTAAGCTTTGGCTAGAAGACAGCGACACCCTGAATGTTCGCGGCTATTTAGGTATTTTCTACCGCACCCAAACTTGGACCCGCATGCAAGAGTGATGATGCTCGCGGCTCAATATTGAGCTGTGTTGCTATTGTCGACAAAAAAACAGCTATTTTCATAAATAGGGCGTATAATGGCGCCCCTTTTTATTTTTAGCTGTGCTAATTGCGCTCAGGATTCGATTAGATATGAGTCAAGTTTCTGCCCAACAGATTGTGCAACAACACCTAGAGTCTGGTGTCAATCAGCCGCTGGCACGCGATGAGGCAAAGCTTGCGCGAATTCGAGCGCTATTAACGCAGAAAAATGCGGTGTTAGTAGCGCATTATTATACCGATCCCTTATTACAAGAATTAGCCGAGAGCACTGGCGGTTGTGTTGCCGACTCCTTGGAAATGGCGCGCTTTGGTAGCCAGCACCCAGCCGATATCTTGCTGGTTGCAGGGGTCAAGTTCATGGGCGAGACGGCAAAAATTTTAACCCCACATAAAACCGTATTAATGCCTACGCTTGAAGCAACGTGCTCACTGGATATTGGCTGCCCAGCCGATGCTTTTGCTGAATTTTGTGATCAGCACCCTGATCGTGAGGTGGTGGTATATGCCAATACTTCTGCTGCGGTTAAGGCGCGTGCTGACTGGGTGGTAACTTCTGCGATTGCGCTGAACGTTGTTGAGCATTTGCACAGCCAAGGTAAAAAGATTCTCTGGGCGCCTGATAAGCATTTGGGTGACTATGTTCAACGCCAAACCGGTGCCGATGTATTGCTCTGGGATGCGGCCTGTATTGTGCATGATGAATTCAAGGCCAAAGGCATTGCTGATCTGAAAAAAGTGTATCCAGAGGCAGCAGTTCTGGTACACCCCGAGTCGCCTGCCTCGGTGGTTGCGTTGGCAGACCATGTTGGTTCAACCTCACAGATTATTCAGGCGGCCAAAACCTTTGATCATCCGCAATTCATTGTCGCGACCGATCAAGGGATTTTTTATAAACTACAGCAGCAAGTCCCGGACAAAGAGTTTATTGTTGCGCCGACTGCCGGTGCCGGTGCGGGCTGTCGTAGCTGTGCGAGCTGTCCCTGGATGGCCATGAACGGCCTGGATAATATGATTGCCTCGCTAGAGCAGGGCAGTAATGAAATTTTTGTTGCGCCCGATATTGCACAACAGGCAATGCGCCCGCTGCAGCGTATGCTGGACTTCAAGTCGAGCCTGTAACAGGCAAAACCGCGACGATTCCACCCACCTTTAAACTTAATGGCTTAGCCACTTCTTGCAAGCATGCATCTAAGTCAGTCTTGATGGCTCGGGTTAAAAGATTTCTTGCTGATCCAGTTTTTGAAAAATATCTTGCCGCAGTTCGGCTTTCGCCAGTGCCTGGTAATCTTCATCGGCTTGCAATAGCGGAATAGCCAATTTGATATGTTTGATAGCCTGAATGTATGCACCAATGCTGGCGAAATACTCAGCACGATTGAGGTGTACTTGGCTGATATTGCCGGCTAAGCCTTCCATTTCGGCTAATAAATACCACACATCGGGTGTGGTGCTATCACCACGGCTGGCGGCAATTTGATACAGTGCTTCGCGACCCATCGAGGGCCTACGAAAGCTTATGCTTAACTCGGCCAGTGTTTTGGCCAGTGGATAATTTCCAGGGTGCAGGGCTAAGTGCTGCTCCGCCATGCTAAACGCCTGCTCAACTTTCTTTTCGGCACTGAGCAACTCAATAAACAGCTGAGCATAGGCAACCTCATGCGGTGAGTCACGGTACAGTTCGGCGATGATGGGTCTTGCCTTAGTCAATTGCTGGTCGGCCAAGTAGCTTAGTGCTAAACCGTATTTTGCTGCATTTTGAAAAGTTTGCTGTTCAAGCTGCTGGCTAAAGTAATCGATTGCCTGGCGCGGTTTTTGTTTCAATGCATAGAGGCGGTTTTTGATAAGATGAAAGTGAAAGCTGTCGCGATCTTGTTGCTGTGGATATTGACGTGACTGGTTAAAGGCGTCGGTGACGCGTGAGTCTGTCAGTGGGTGGGTTAGCATAAAGCTAAACTCTTTGATGTCTTGTCGATAGCGGGTGTTGACCAGCAGTTTTTGAAACATAAACGCTGCGGCGCTTGGGTTCATGCCAGCACGTGATAGGGTGGCAATGCCAACGCGGTCTGCTTCTTGCTCATGCAGTCGTGAATATTTTAGCCGCCCGCCAAACGTTGAGGCTTGCGCCGCAGTAATTGCCGCCGCACCTTCTTCGCCGCCAACCGTGGCCAATACCAAAATGCCTGCCAGCATTGCTGCAATATTTTTCCATTGATCCTCTTTTTGCCGCTCTAGCGTGCGTGCAAAATGGCGCTGGCTAAGGTGAGCGAGTTCATGCGCGATAACCGAGGCGAGTTGATCTTCCGATTCGGCGTAGGCAAATAATCCGGTATTGATGCCAATCACATTGCCGGGCACGGCAAAGGCATTGAAGCTTGAATTGTCGACCATTAATAGATTGAGGTTTTTATTACGCAAATCGGAAAAATAAGCCAGCTTAGCGATCAAAGCTTCGGTATAGTCAAACACCAGTGCGTCTTCTTCAATCGGTGCCTGCCGCCGAAACGCGCGCAGCCATTGCTGACCCAAGGCATTTTCTTGCTGCTCAGAGACAATGCTGCCGCTTGAGCTGCCGAGTTCGGGCAGATTGAAATCGCTAGCCAGACTTAACGGTGCATAGACTTTGCTGGCTATCAAGCTGCTGACAAAGAAGCAGACAAGGAAGCAGACAAGACGGCATAGGCGTGTTAAATCGTCATACAAGTGATGCGCAGGGGCTGATGGCAAAATCGATTTCATCGTATAATAGGTATAAAGTTATTCTGTCAGCAACGACAACTAAATGCGAGAAATACCTTGAAAAACCCCCATCATGATAAGCCCGATCAAATTGCTAAGTCACTTGATCTTTGTGGGCTACAATGTCCGATGCCGTTGCTTAAAACAAAGCTGGCCCTAAACCAGCTCGCGGCGGGCGACTGCTTGGCCGTTTGCACCAGTGATCGTGGTTCTATGCGTGATATCCCTGCCTTTATCGCTCAGACATCGCATCAGTTATTAAGTTCGCTGGAGCAAGATAAGAAGTTTTATTTTCTGATTAGAAAGGCGGGGTGATATCACATCTTGCTCGCAATTAGGGTTACATCTCTGTCAATCCTGTCATAATCGAATCAGCAAACAGAGTTAAGGAAAAGCTGCAGCCATGTTTTCGATTTTTAAGAAATGGAGTCAGGCATACTTTGCTGATGAGGAGGCTATCGGCCTGCTATTGATCATCTTAGTGGGCTTGATGACGGTATTATATTTTGGCCATATCATGGCGCCCGTTTTGGCGGCGTTGATTATTAGCTATTTACTGCTCGGCTTGCTTAACCGCTTGGCGCAATGGATGCCTGATCGGCTGGCCTTTTATCTCGCCTACTGTTTATTTATTGGTATATGTTTATCGGCAATACTGTTTGTTATTCCTCTGATTATCAAACAATTTACCGCACTGCTGGTGGAATCACCCAAAATCTTTTCTAAGCTGCAAGAACAGGTTGTTACGATGCAGCAGCAGTATCCTGAATTGCTGTCNGANGCGCAGTTAGATTCAGTGATGCAAACGGTCACACAGCGCGTGGCTGAAGCGGGTCAAGGATTGCTCTCCTTATCATTAGCCAGCTTGCCAAATATTTTTGCAATCATGGTGTATGGGGTATTGATCCCTTTATTGGTATTCTTTTTTCTTCGCGATCGCGAATTGATTCTTGCCTGGCTTGCCAAGCTGCTGCCCCAAAAACGCCCAATGATGAATGCTGTGTGGCAAGAAATGAATCTACAGGTGGCGAATTATGTGCGTGGTAAGGCGATCGAAATTTTATTCGTTGGCGTTGCATCGTTAGTCGTGTTTTTAATGCTTGGTCTGAACTATGCAGCACTGCTAGCGCTCGGGGTTGGTTTGTCGGTGATTGTGCCATACGTCGGTGCGGTCGCTATTACGATACCTGTGACGCTGGTGGCATTTTGGCAATTCGGCATTACCGATCAGTTTTGGTGGGTGCTGATTGCCTATTTTGTGATTCAATTTATCGACGGCAATGTGTTGGTGCCGCTGGTGTTTTCCGAAGCCGTTAATATGCACCCTTTAGCAATTATTTTAGCCGTATTGTTCTTTGGTGGCGTATGGGGCTTGTGGGGGGTGTTCTTCGCCATTCCGCTAGCAACCTTAATCAAAGCCTTGCTGCAAGCCTGGCCTCGAGGTTTAGACCATAAACAAGAACAGGCGGTAGCAGAACATGCAGAATAAACAGAATTACTTCACCATGCAGTTTTCTCGCTCAATTACACTGTTGCTGCTATTGAGTCTGTATGGCTGTAGCCAACTCAGCTGGATCGGCGGACAACAGCCGGTGAAAAGTCAGTCAGATAGTCGAGACTATCGCTACATGACGCTGGATAACGGCTTACAGCTATTGCTGATCTCTGATATGCAGGCGAAAAAAGCGGCCGCGTCCTTGGATGTGTTTGTAGGTAGTGCACAAAACCCTGAGACTCGCCTGGGCATGGCACACTTTCTTGAGCATATGTTGTTTCTGGGCACCGAAAAATATCCGAATGCCGGCGAGTACCAGTCGTTCATTGCTGATAACGGTGGCAGTCACAATGCTTACACTAGCTTTGAGCATACCAATTATTTTTTTGATGTGACGGAAACGGCGTTTGAGCCTGCATTAGATCGTTTTGCACAATTTTTTATTGCGCCCTTGTTCGATGCGCAATATCTCGAGCGAGAAAAACATGCCGTGCATGCCGAATACCGGGCGGGGATAAAAAGTGATGAACGTCGACAGCTTGATGTGCTGCGAGAGGTGGTAAACCCTGAGCACCCCTTTAGCCTTTTTTCGGTCGGTAATTTGGCAACCTTGTCAGGCGATGCCGATGCGCTTCGCGATGAAATGTTGGCCTTCTACCGACAATATTATGCGGCAGAAAATATGCGTTTAGTGGTGCTTGCGCCGCGAAATCTTGATCAGCTTGCTGCTGAAGTGGAACGTTTGTTCAGTCCTATAGCTCAAGCGGAGGTGCCGGCTAAAGGCTATGCTGAGCCTTTATTTGCAGCGGCAGACCTGCCAAAGTGGGTTAATATTAAACCTGAAAAAAATCAGCGTAGCCTGTCTATTTTATTTCCGCTTGAGGATCAGCAAAGCGACTACCCTAATCAATCGTTAAATATTGTTGGCCATGTCTTAGGTCATGAAGGTGAGCAATCTTTGTTTGCCTACCTTAAATCACGCCATTGGGTGAACTCACTAGTGGCGGGTCAGGCGCTCAATTATGAAGGTGTGACCGTCTTATCGCTTAGTGTCGAGCTGACTGAGTCTGGTGAGCGTGCCTTAGATCAAGTTGTCGCGGCTATCTTTGCGACCATTAATCAAACCCGTCAAAGCGGCATTCCTGCCACAATGTATCAAGAAGTAGCAGCAATTAATCAGCTTGATTTTGATTACCAAGATCAAGCCGGTGAAATGCAAACCGTGATGCGACTGTCTAACGCCATGCATTATTACGCAGCCAATGACCTGTTGCGCGCGCCATACATGTATGAAGCCTATCAGCCGGATAAAATTAATGCGATTTTGGCGGCAATGACACCGCGTAACGCCCTGTTTATTCACAGTTCGCCAACGGTGAAAACTGATCAACGCTCGCGTTACTATGCAACCCCTTATGCGGTGGCTAGACTAACAGAGCCTTTTATTACGCAGTTAGAAAATACAGAGGCAGTGAGTGATATAGCTCTGCCTAAAATTAACCCCTACATTCCGCAAAATACCTCGATATTACCCATTAATCGAAAGCAACAGCAGCAACCACCGCAACAGCTAGATTTAGCTGGCAATAACGCCTTTACCCTATGGTATAAGGGGGTTGATGCCTTTAAGCAGCCGAAACTCAATACCTATCACTATTTGTATCCAGCAGAGCCGATCAGCACATTAAGCCAATCCCTCAAGCTGAGTTTATATGCGCGTTTGCTGAACGATACGCTCAACCCCTTCTTATATGACGTGAATATGGCGGGCGTAACGGCGACGGTGCAAAGTTATCAGTCTGGCTTGAGTATTCAAACCAGCGGTTTCAGTGATAAGCAGGCCTTGTTGTTGCCGCGACTGATTCAGCGTTACCAGGCTGCAAGCTTTGATGCTATGCAGTTTGCTAGACTTAAGACTGCGTTGCAGAATGATTTGAAAAATAGTCAAAAGTCGATGCCCTATCGTCAGCTGCTGCAGCGCTGGCGTGCTGAAATGCAATCGAATGTGTGGCCAATAGAGGACAGTTTAGCGGCTTTAGAGGATATTCAGCTAGACGATATTAATCAGTTTAAGCAGCGTTTTTGGCAGCGCTTGAATGTTGAAGCGCTATACAACGGTAATATCTCTGAATCACAAGCCCGTACTTTGGCGGAACAGCTTCGCCCGATATTGGTCGGTGATGCTGCGGTTCATGCCAAGCCCGGTTTTCAAGTGGCGGATCTAAGCGCAGCGCCGTCCCAATGGTTGCCGCGTAATATTGATCATAACGATGCAGCTTATCTGCTTTATTGGCAGGCCGCAGGTGACAGTCTCGCTGAAACAGCAACATGGTTAATTTTGGCTAACGTTCTTGAGCCAGGTTACTTTCATCAGCTGCGTACTGAAGAGCAGCTAGGCTATATTGTTTTTGAATCCTATTATCCGCTTTGGCGAAAGCCCGGGCTGATGTTTGTGGTACAGGCACCCGAAGCTGGCGTTGAGGCGATTCATCGCTCGACCTTTGCCTATCTCGATAGCCAATTCTCACGCTTGAACCTTATTGGTGATAGCCAACTCGCTACCTATAAGCAGGCATTGATTAGCAACTTGACACAGCCGCCGAAAAGCCTTGCTGAGCAATCGCAGTATTTTCAACGTTCGCTGTTTTATCAGGCCGCTGATCAACAGCAAACGTTCAAGCGCAAGCAGCAGCTAGTTGCCGCCATTGAGCAAGTAGATGCGGCAACGTGGCGAGGCTTTATTCAAGACCTAAAAAATCAGGCGTATGCGAATATGTTGCTGCTAAGCACGCATGCTGATGATGGGGTTGCACTTGCGCCATTTGGAGTACAGCGTGATAAAGTCAATGCGCCTGCGTTTATCTCATATCCTGAGTCTAACTCTGAGTCTAATCCTTAGCCTAACCCATAGCTCTGCTCATAAGTGTTGGCTCAGACTTTAGCGCTAGCTGAGAGAAATCGTAGTTAACTTATACCTCGCCATTTTGTCATTTTCTGCCACAAGCCATATTTATATAAGTGAATATGGCTTGCGGCTTGATTAGCTTACTGACGAATGCCTTCGATGTGTAATTCTAACAACACCTCAGTGGATTGCGGGCCAAGATTTGCCTGAATATCATAGTCACTTAAACTAAGGCTTGTGCTGCCACTAAAGCCTGCGCGGTAGCCGCCCCAGGGGTCCCGGCCCTCACCAATTTTCTCAACCGGAAAGCTAATCTCACGCTTAACTCCGTGCAGTTCTAGTGTGCCGCTAATAATGCCGTTATTTGCATCGGTCGATTGATAGCTGCTGCTGGTAAAAGTAGCCGTGGGGAATTGTTTTACGTCTAAAAAGTCGGCGCTGCGCAAATGTTTGTCACGCTCTGCATGATTAGAGTCAATACTGCTGGTATCAATTACAACCTTGATTTTGGCCTCGTTCGGTGCTTTCGCATCATAGCTAAAATTGCCATCAAAACGGTTGAAGCGTCCGGTTAACCAGCTATAACCTAGGTGTTTAATTTTAAAATTAACGAAGGCATGTGCACCATCAATATCTAACTTATATTCTGCGGCAAAGCTGCTGCTAGAAAATAAGCAGGCTGCCAGCATCAGATAGAGATGGACGGCTTTATTGGAAAAACGAATAAACATAATGAGTTCCTTAATAGTCAGGTTTTAATAATTGCGTTAAATTTTATTTATTGGTTTGAGCATACGTTTTAAGCCGTGATCATGATTCACAAACTGATGTTTTAATGCGGCGACACTATGTAATACAACCGCAGCACACAAAATCCATGCGCTCAGCCAGTGAATATCGCCGGCAATGTCGGCCTGTTGTTCAAAGTGTATCGGCAGTGCAGGCAGGGCAAACCAGTTAAACACCTGTATGGCTCGGCCATCAGCGGTCGAGATCATATAGCCGCTAAGCATTAAGATAAGCATCAATAAATATAATAAGAGATGGGTGAATTTGGCGCTTAATTGCTGCCAGCGTGGAGCCGCTAAGGCACGCGGTGCAGTTTGTAATTGGCGGTTCAGCATGCGCGCCAGCCACAGTATTAGCATCAAAATACCAAGGCTTTTATGCAGCAGAGGCGCATCGCGGTACCAGCGGTGATAGTAATCCAGTTCAACCATGTATAAGCCCAGCGCAAACATAAAAAATAGGCCTAGCGCCATTGACCAGTGAAAGAAAATGCTGATCCAGCCGTAAGATTGAGAAGTGTTGTTTAACATACTTAGATTATCGCGATAGAGAGTGAATTATACGCAGCGTTTACGGTGATCGCATGAGAAATCGCGCTTGCGTGTTAATGTGTTGAGCGACCGAATGGTATCATGCAGCATATTTTGTAGTAAAACTACATACTTTGTAGTCGTGCATGGCTTGCTGGAAATCTTCAAATGCATTCAGTGAGACAGCTGGACTGCTTGTAAACTATTTTTTAAGTAATTGAATTAATTATAATTTATTTAAACGCCTGAAAAATTTATCGAGCCCTACACCGTTTCATAAATAAGTTTTCACTTGATTTTGATCGGCGTATGTGTAAAATTTTTACAACTTTGTCACAAGCAAAGCTTAGTATCACTCCAGCAACTACGTCATCTGGGGTGCAGTATAAGAAAATTTGATAAGCAGGCGGCCACAAGCCGTTTTGATAGTTATAAATCACACCCAATTACGATTGCCAGATTCTGACGGGGTCTGAGTGGTTCAGACAGATGATGTCTGAAAGGGTCGTTAAAGGTCTAACTTGGTCTGATCATGCTGAGAGAATTCTGCGCTAACATCGCTAGATGTTGAGCCTTGGGGAATCGCAGTGTGTATATTGCGCTGATAGGCGCTATGTTTTTTGCCGAGCAGTTAGTCACGATTATAGCTAAATGAGCGATTCCCGCTGCTGCTGAAGGAATGTTGCCAGAGGAGGCAATAAGCAATGAACCCTACCGATATCGACCCGATAGAAACGCAAGAGTGGCTCGATGCTCTCGATTCTGTGTTACGCAATCAAGGTCGCGGCCGCACCGCATTTTTAGTTAAAGCCTTAGCCGAACGCGCCGCGCAAGCCGGCACCAACCTTCCTCCCTCTGTAACTACGCCGTATCGAAACACATTACCGCCATCCGCTGAAAAACGTATGCCGGGCGATTTGTTTGTTGAGCGCCGAATTCGCTCGATCATTCGTTGGAACGCATTGGCCATGGTTATGCGTGCGAATGAGAGCAGTGAAGGTATTGGCGGACATATCTCGTCGTTTTCATCGTCGGCGACCTTATACGATGTTGGCTTTAACTATTTCTTCCGTGGTCCTGAGGCAGCGCAAGGCGCTGATTTAGTGTATTTTCAAGGCCATATCTCGCCAGGTATCTATGCCCGCTCTTACCTAGAAGGGCGTATTGATGAAGACCAAATGGATAACTTTCGTCGCGAGGTTGATGGTAATGGCTTGTCATCGTACCCACATCCTTGGCTAATGCCTGATTATTGGCAGTTTCCTACCGTATCAATGGGTTTAGGTCCAATCCAGGCTATTTATCAAGCGCACGTCATGAAGTATCAAACCAAACGTGGTTTACAAGATCATGGCGATCGTCAGGTTTGGGCTTTCTTAGGTGACGGTGAATGTGATGAGCCAGAATCACTCGGCGCGATTGCGCTTGCAGGTCGAGAAGGCTTGGATAACCTGAACTTTGTTATCAACTGTAATCTGCAGCGCCTTGATGGTCCGGTTCGTGGTAATGGTAAGATCATCCAAGAACTGGAAGGTGTGTTCCGCGGCGCTGGTTGGAACGTTATTAAAGTGGTTTGGGGCCGCCATTGGGATGCTCTGTTAGAGAAAGATAAGTCTGGGCTATTGCAAAAGCGCATGGACGAAGCCTGCGATGGTGACTATCAAAACTATAAGCATAATGGCGGCGCTTATACACGCGAGCATTTCTTTGGAAAATATCCTGAGCTGTTAGAGCTTGTGAAAGATCTTTCTGATGAAGATATTATGTATCTAAATCGTGGCGGTCATGACCCATACAAGGTTTATGCGGCGTATGCTGCAGCAGTTGCGAAAAAAGGTCAGCCAACCGTAATTTTAGCAAAAACTGTGAAGGGCTACGGCACCGGTGAGTCGGGTGAGGCACACAATGAAACGCACTCACTGAAAAAGTTAGATATGCAAAGCTTGAAGCAGTTTCGTGACCGCTTCGATATCCCCTTGTCTGATCAGGAATTGAAGTCGGTGCCGTACTACCGTCCGGCACCGGACAGCCCTGAAATTCAGTATATGCAAAAGCGCCGTCAAGAATTAGGCGGCTATTTACCGCAGCGTAATCCAGATTTTGATCAGCTTGATATTCCTTCGCTTGAGGCATTCAAGGCGCAGCTGAAAGATACCGGTAAGCGAGAAGTGTCATCAACCATGGCCTTTGTGCGTATTCTTTCAACCCTCGCTAAAGACAAGAAAATTGGCGAGCGTGTGGTGCCAATTATTCCGGATGAAGCGCGTACCTTTGGTATGGAAGGTATGTTTCGTCAGCTCGGCATTTACTCATCGCAAGGGCAGCATTATACCCCGCACGACTCCGATCAAATCATGTATTACAAAGAGTCTGAGTCTGGGCAAATTATGGAAGAGGGGATTAATGAATCGGGCGCAACCTCTGCCTGGATTGCGCAAGCCACTTCGTACTCTAACCATGGTTTACCGATGGTGCCATTTTATGTGTTCTATTCGATGTTTGGTTTCCAGCGCGTGATGGACTTGATCTGGGCGGCTGGTGATATGCAGGCGCGCGGTTTCTTAATTGGTGGTACGGCAGGGCGCACAACCCTAAACGGTGAGGGCCTGCAGCATCAGGATGGTCATTCACACTTGATGGCGTCGATGGTGCCAAATTGTGTGTCGTATGACCCCACCTATGCCTATGAGTTAGCGGTGATTATTCAAAACGGTTTGCAGCGTATGTATGCTGATAAAGAGAATGTGTTTTATTACATCACCGTGATGAATGAAAATTACCCGCACCCTGCGATGCCAGAAGGCGCAGAAGCTGGAATTATTAAAGGCATGTATTTGCTTAAAGAGTCGACCTCGAAGCCTAAATTAAAAGTTCAGCTATTAGGTTCAGGTACAATTTTGCGTGAAGTAGAAGCGGCCGCAGAGTTATTGAAGAAGGATTGGCAAGTACATGCCGATATTTGGAGCCTGACATCAGCCAATGAGCTGCGTAAAAATGCTATGAGCTGTGGTCGATACAATCGTATGCACCCTGGTGAAGAAGAAAAAGTGCCATATATCACTGAACTTCTGCAAGATCGTCAGGGCCCTGTGATTGCCGCAACCGACTATATGCAGGCCTATGTTGATCGTCTGCGCGAATTTATTCCTAAGCGCTATATTAGCCTGGGTACAGATGGCTTTGGTCGCAGTGATACGCGAGAGAAATTACGCAGCCACTTTGAAGTCGATCGTTATTATGTGGCCTGTGCTGCATTGAAAGCATTAGCCGATGACGGCGAGTTTAAAATGGACGATGTGAAAAAAGCCATGAAGAAATATGGTGTTAACCCCGATAAAGCTGACCCTGTGAAGCTTTAATTAAAAGGAGATAACATCATGGCAACAGAAATTATACAAGTACCCGATATTGGTAGTGACGAAGCTGAGGTTATTGAGGTTTGCGTCAAAGCAGGCGATGTGATTGAGGCTGAAGATTCCATCGTTGTGTTAGAGTCGGATAAAGCGTCAATGGAAGTGCCTGCACCCAAAGGCGGCAAGGTAATCGCAGTTTTAGTTAACGAAGAAGATACCATTGCAGAGGGTGCTAACTTAATTGAGCTTGAAATTGAGGGCGATGCGGTACCAGCAGCGGCG
Source organism: Pseudomonadales bacterium (assembly GCA_013215025.1). Lineage (NCBI taxonomy): Bacteria > Pseudomonadati > Pseudomonadota > Gammaproteobacteria > Pseudomonadales > Pseudomonadales bacterium. The sequence continues at coordinate 446 of JABSRR010000004.1, read as the reverse complement.
GAAGAAGCTGTGCTTGAAACTGAAGTATTGCCTGAGCCTGCGGCCGATGTAACAGCTGCGCCGCAGCCAGTTGTAGCTGAGAGCGCTGTTGAAGAAATTAAAGTGCCTGATATTGGCAGTGATGAAGCTGAAGTGATTGAAGTCTGCGTAAGCGTGGGTGATGAAATTGCTGCAGAAGATTCGCTGGTAGTATTAGAGTCCGATAAGGCGTCAATGGAAGTGCCTGCGCCTAAAGCCGGTGTGGTTGAGAGCATTGTCATTGCCGAGGGCGCTAGCGCCAAAGAAGGTGATGTGATTCTAACGCTTAAGTTATCTGTTGATGCGCCGGCAGCAAAAACAGAGTCGCAAGCTGAGAACAGCGAGCCAGCTATGCCAAGCCCTGCAGCTGACGCAAAACAAGCGCGCAGCATGCCTGAAGCAGTTAAGGAAACCCTGCAAACGGTTGA
>JABSRR010000003.1 GCA_013215025.1 Pseudomonadales bacterium | reverse complement strand
GATCAGCGCAAATTTTAACTGTCAAAAAAAGCCGGCAATCATACCATACAAGGCCGGTTTTTATACTGTGCGAATAGAAAATCAGGCGATATAATGCCTCCTATGCGAATTCATCCTAATCAGCGTTTTGCCATGAGCCATAACTGGCAGCCAGACCTGCAGCGCTTAAGTGAAGCACTGCGCTTTAAGTGCGCGGTGCCAGCAAGCTTATCAGCGCAATGGTTCGAGTCAGACTGGTTTGCGCAGAAACTGGCCGAATACCGGTTTGAACATCAACAAAGAGTCGATGAATATTTAGACCCTATCAAACGCAATGAGTATGACTGGACACTCGACCTTGCCATCATGCTTAAAAACAGCTATCAAGCCGCTAAGCGCATCGAAGAAAAAATTCAGCTCGGTCAACTAGAGCGTCGTCAAGACCCGCAACATAACAATATTCAGCAACTGCTTAAGCAAACCGAACCAACCGTTCAACAAGCTAGCAAGCCCAGCGCTGTGCCAGAAAATGTCGACACAGAACAGCTTGATCGAATGGTGCAATTTGCCTACGAATTGAATGGCCGCAAACCTTTGCCAAGCCAAATCGACACCTGGGCCAATGCATTGGCCGGCATGGAAAAATCGCAACAAGCAGAGCAGGTAAACTACGCTATTTCGATTGGCAAAACGGTTATCTACCCGCCACGTCAGCCGTATGATTTATCACGGTTTTCAACACAGCAACAAAATCCGCCATCAGCGGCCGAGGCTTCGTCCAAAAGCGCCAGTCCTCGACAGCAGCGCAGGCAGGCGGAATCCGACAAACATCAGTTAAACTTACAGTTAAACGGCATTCAGCTCACCGCTAAGCTTGATCGCCAAGCGCTATCTGCCTTTCTTGACGAGCGATTTGCCCATGAACACAAGGCAATGAGCAACACACGACTGCAAGCTTTGGTGAATTTGTTAGCAAAGATGACGCTGGCTGAGCAAGCAGAGGCGGTGCAGCATGCCATTATTGGCAACTATAAAACGATTTATCCACCACGCCGGCCAGCCACCGACGGCCAGTCTTCGCGGCAGGCACATGCTGACCGAAACGCAGCAAAACGCTATAGCTCGGTGCGCGAAACAGGCCGCGCCGCTGCTGCTGAAATTGAGCGAGAGCTACAACAAAACCGCGCTACGCAAAAGCGTTCTTTTACTGCTCCACCCATTGCACCTCCTATTGCACCACCCGAAAAAAACTAATGGATTGTTAAACTGCTATGCAATATTTAAGCCCTGATGAAGCGACCGAGTTTATTAGCCTGATTTTAGATCTATACCCTCAGCAAAATCATGCCGCGAACAATACTAGCTTTATCAAAACGCAGGTGCAGATTCATCTTGAGCGCATGAATCAGTTAGGTTTTGAAACGCTGCAACAACGCTATCGCTTGATTCGAAATTTAAACTATACCGAGGCCGCTAGGGCCGAGCTTAAGTTTTTTGCTGATGCACTTAAATATGCACTGAGCGATAGCAATTCGATCAACGGCTTGCGCAAAAAATATATTGCAAATGGCGGCGAATTAGATACCCTGCCGCCCACTGACGATCATTTACTCAGTTTACAACAGCTCGCTGCATCTGCAGATGCAGATAGCGAGGCAGCCACTAAGGCTCGCGCTGAACTGCAGGCACTATTTAAATCCACCCAATAAATTTATCGTAATATTATGTCTGAACTACCTCCAAACACGCCTATTTTGGTGAGCTACAGCACGGTACAACAAAAACAAGAAGACTTATCGCAAGCTGATGAAGCAATCAGCCTTATGACGCAGGCCTGTCAACAAGCCGCGGCAAAGATACAACAGCCCGATTTATTACAACAGTGCTCAAGAATCTATGTGCCTGAAGGCATGTGGGGCTACAGCGACCCCGCGCGGATTATTGCTGAGCGAATTGGCGCCGAACAGGCCTGCAGCGTTTTTGCTAAAATTGGCATTACTCAGCAAACTTTAATGGGTGAAGCTTGCGCCCGCATTCAACAGGGCTTAGATGAGATTATTATTGTTAGCGGCGGCGAAGCTAAATATCGCAGCTTGCAAGCTACAATACAAGGAAAAAGCGTTAGTGAAATTGATCAGCAAGGTGCAGAAGCCGATGTCGTTATGCAGCCCGATGCTGAACTTTGGCTGATTGAAGAAACGACCGCGGGCTTAGGCATGCCGGTAAGCTACTACGCGGTCATGGAGTCGGCCTATCGCGCAGCTAAAGGACTGGGTATCGAGCAACATCGCGATGCATTAGCAGAGCTATATGCTGAATTTTCTAATGTTGCGAGCAGCAACCCGCATGCATGGAAACCTCAGGCTGTTGCTGCAGAAACCATCCGCAACGCTAGCGACAAAAATAAAATGCTCGCCTTTCCCTACACGAAGTTGCATAACACCTCCTGGAATGTTGACCAGGCATGCGCGATGATTTTTACCTCGGTCGAAAAGGCAACGGCGCTAGGCATTGACCCCAAGCATTGGATTTTTCCTTGGGTTTCAACAGAAAATAATGCCATGCAGGCGGTAGCCGCAAGGNCCGATATTCACCGCTCCATCGGAGCCGAACTTGCCGCAAAAGCGGCCATGCAGCACTGTGATATTAGCGCGAGCGAGCTAAATATTATTGACCTGTACAGCTGTTTCCCGGTTGCGGTAGAAATCTATGCTGACGCTTTTGGTATTCAAGCCAATCAACCACACACCTGCACCGGCGGCATGCCATTTGCTGGTGGACCATTGAATAATTATGCTTTGCAGGCAGCCTGCCGAGCCTTTGAACTACTGGATCAGGCGCAGGATAGCTCAATCGCCTTAACCAGCTCTGTATCGGGTTTAATTACTAAACAAGGCTTTGGCTTGTGGTCGAAACAGCCACCTAAGCAAGCTTTTGAGTTTATTGACGTAAGCCAACAAGTGAGTGAAATCGACAGGCCATTAACCGTGATTGGCGGCTACCAAGGCGAAGCCAAGATAGTCGGCTATACCGTGACTTATCAAGGCCACGAGCGACAGCGGGCTATTGCGATTTGTGATTTACCAGACGGCCGCCGCACTGTCTCATATTCTGAAGATTCTGCACTGATGCAGCAGCTAGAAGTGCAGGAATGGGTGGGTCAAACAGTACAAATTGACGATCGGATATTTTCAGCCTGCGCGTAAACGCGCAGGGCTGTTAGCAAAATACTGCAACTTATATAACAATATAAAGACGCTTTAACAGGGTTTATTTTCGTAACAGCCCCTGAATACTGGCAGCCAAGTCGGCGGGATAAACCACAGTTTTACTGTTATCCGACTCGGCCAATTTCTCAATCGAGCCAATATACTTTTCACCCAATAAATACATCACTGGCAAATCGTTGTCTTGTATTGCTGCAGTAACTTTATTGATAGCCTCTTGCGATGCAGTGGCCAACACAACCTGTGCCTGTGCATCTCTTTTGGAAGCCTCTAAGCGGCCATCGGCCTCGAGAATTTGCGCTTCTTTTTCGCCTTCCGCTCGCGTCACCGTTGCACGGCGGCCACGCTCCGCAGCGGCTTGCTCTTCCATCGCCTCCTGCATGGTTGCTGACGGGTTGATATCTTGAATTTCAACGGTCTTCAGGGTTATACCCCAGTCGGCAATATCATCTGAAATCGCTTCCTTAAGCCGCGCTTTAATAATATCTCGCGATGACAGTGACTGGTCTAAACTCATCTCACCAACAATTGAACGCAGCGATGTTTGCACTAATGTTTGAATAGCTAGACGATAATTTTCTACCCCATAAACTGCTTTATCGGGTGAAATAATAGAGATATAGGCAACAGCATTGGCAAGAATCGCAGCATTATCTTTAGTGATAACCTCTTGCGCTGGTATCTCTAACACAATATCTTTTGTTGTCACTTTATAAGCAACATTATCCACATACGGGATTAAAATATTTAAGCCAGGGTTTAAAGTTGAGTGGTATTTACCCAAGCGCTGCACCACCCACTTATTTCCCTGTGGCACTAATTTTACACCTTTAAAAATCGTCATAAAAACGAAGACTAAAAATGTTGCTGCTACAAATAATACGGCGTCCATAATGATTTCCTTAGTTTTGTTCCGTCAAAGAATTATCTTGCCTATGCTGGCACAACCAGCAAGGCATTACCTGAAACTCCGGTCACGCGCACCCTATCTCCAAGTGCAATGCTTTGCTCGGAAATAATCGGCCATTCTTCGCTACCGAGTTTCGGTGTGGTAAACCTGACAATACCGCGCTGTTGCTCAGCGGGTGCTTTGATGACCAAGCCGGTCTCACCCAGTATCGATTCATTGGGCAAACCTGCCATCGTTTTATCAATCGATAATGGCTTTAGATATTTAAACCATAATAAGGTGAACGCTATTGAAGCCAAAGCCCAGATCAAAACTTGCGCAGTTAATGAAATAGGTACTACGAGCAGCACTATGCCGCTAACAATGGCGCCCGCGCCAAACCATAATAATACAAAACTCGGTAAGGCCATCTCTAGTGCCATCAACAGCATGCCCAAAATAAGCCAGTGCCAGTATTCTATCTCCATGCAAACTCCTTATTGCTGATGCTAAGCTATTGATTGAAGCAGTTTTATCTTTACTGCATAGGCAGCGTAATAAACTCTGCTGCTGCTGTCACCTTTTTATCATCCGCAAGGTCTAAAAATGGAATCGTACCGAGGCAAGGTGCTGGTAGTATCTGCTGTAAAGTTTGCAGATTTTCCGCATAGTGCAGCATATTGGGGTCAAGCTGAGTAGCCACCCAACCAGCCAGCTGCAGTCCATCTCTGGCAATTGCCGCGGCAGTTAACATCGCATGGTTAATACAGCCGAGCTTAACGCCAACCACCAAAATCACCGGCAGCTCAAGCGATACTGCCAGTTGCGACAATGGCTCGCGCGAGTTTACCGGCACTAACCAGCCTCCCGCCCCTTCAATACAGCGAAAGTCAGCTGGGCTTAGCATCGCGCCACGCACAAAACCAACCAGCTGACGAATAGTAACCCTGGTACCACTTTGTTCCGCTGCAATATGCGGCGCAATCGGCGGTGCAAACACTACGGGGTTTACTTGTTGATAAGCAAGCTTAACTGAGCTGTAACGCATTAATAAACGTGCATCATCATTTTGCAGTTGCTGCTCGATCAGCTCTGCACCAGCGGCAATCGGCTTTAATCCAAGACTTTGCAAACCCTGTTGACTGGCTTTGTGTAATAAGGCTGCCGTCACTAAAGTTTTGCCGCTGTCGGTATCCGTGCCGGTGATAAAAAAGTTCTTTGCCATACAATAAACAACTCTGATTAGGCTGGCTTTTGCAACTGTAAATAAATTACATCATAACTGGCCGGTAATTGGCCATCAGCTTGAGCGAAGGATTGATATGCCTCCCGCAATGCAACGAGCTTGGTTTTATTCAGCGGCTTAGGCTGCTGATTATGCACTACAGTTTGCGCACCAATATTTTTCAAATCATGCATCAGTTCTAGCACATCTGCGTAGTAATCATGCTCTAGATATTGTTCGGCAGCCATGACGGTAAAGGGGCTGCTAGCCAATTGAGCCTGAATCTGCTGAAAAGTTAAAAATTGATTTACATGCGGCAGTTTATCAAGCTGCTGAAAACTCTGATTTAATTCCTGCAGCGTTTTCGGCCCCAAGGTCGCGATAAAGACTTGTCCACCTGGAGCCAGCAACTGATACCAGTGTTGCAACAGCGGGGTTAAACTCTCGCACCACTGCACCGCTAATGATGAAAAAATAATATCGGTTTGACCCGGCACTAACTGCATATGCTCTAGGTCATCGCATAACCAGTGTGCTACTTGCGGATAATGTGCCTTGGCATAGCGCAGCATGCCATCAGCAAAATCAACTCCGGTGACCTTGGGCGAAATAGCGGCAAGCTGAGCGGTCCAGTAGCCGGTTCCGCAGCCTGCGTCGACAATTCTCGGACTAGCAAGATTTGGTAGCTTATCTAAACTGGCCTGCAGTGAACTAAGTAAGCGCGAGGCCACGCGTTTTTGCACTTTAGCCGCTGCATCATAACGGCTTGCCGCTTTAGAAAAAGATTGCGCTACACGTACTTTATCTGCAGCCAAGGGCAGCTGACATTGCTGCTGCAAGGTCAATAACTGCTGATAAATCTCAGCCGTATGAGTAAGAAATGAGAGGTGATTGGCACCGACTAAGCGCTTTGCAACTATGGGAATGGGTGCCGCGGCAGTCAGTCCAGCCAGCTGATTGGCAAGCTCAACATTTACCAAGGCATCGTTTTCCGCCAGCAGGTAGGAGATTCTCACCGACTGTGCGGCCAATGCTTGCCATGCATCTAGCTGATTCATCTCAGCCAAAAAGTCTAGCCCACGCCGCAAGCAGGATTGCCGAGTCTGCGCTGAGGCTAGCGGCATTATCGGCTTAGCCTGTTGCAGTTCACGGTAATAACGCAAAGCCTCAGCTAAGGCGCTGATGTTGCCTAGTTCGTCACTTAGGCCGTGCAGCTGCAGTTGATCAAAGCGGCGCAACCCGCGCACTGCATCGCGCGCAAACAACTGCTTAAAACTATTAAAAGTGGCAGCCGGCATCGCTGCTGGTAAGCTGTCGCTGGCGACAAACTGTGGGGTACAAGCCAATAACTGTAGCGCAGCAACATAGTTCGGCTGCTTGACTGCCATTTCAACCGCTATATTACCGCCGAGCGACCAACCAAACAGAATAGCTGGCTGACTGATATGCTGAAAAAACAACTGCGCCAGCTGGTCACAAAGCTGAGTAAACGAATATTCGTCTGGGGCCTCGATTAAGTCAGCGGTATAGACGACAAAATGCTGCGCTAAGCCTGGCAAAAAGCTGTCAAAGATACGCGCGTCACATGACCAACCTGGGATCAATAACAGCGGCTGTCTCGCATCGGCTGACATCGCATAACGTTCTTGATATGCGTTAATCTGCCAGCAATCGTTACTTAGCCATGCCACTGTCATGCTTGCTCAAGCAACTGAGGGTAACGTTTAATCAGCGCCTCAAGGCTTTGCAGCAGCGCAGCAATATCAGCCTCATCATGTGCCGCGGTCAACGTGACTCTGAGTCTTGCGGCACCTTTTGCCACCGTCGGTGTGCGAATCGCTGACAACCATATACCTTGCTGCCGCAAAAAAGCTTGGCAATCTAAAGCCAGTTGCTCATCGCCGACCCAAATCGGTTGAATCGCAGTATCCGAGGTAAGCAGAGAAAGTCCTAAAGCTGACGCCTGTTGCTTAAATGCATCGATATTTTGCAGCAGCTGTTGGCGACGCCAAGCTTCTTCTGACAGTAACGATAAGCTGCGACGACAGGCAGCGGCAATCGATGGAGGCATCGACGTGGTGTAAATATAGCTGCGAGCAAATTGTATTAAATAATCAATCAATACTTTTGGCCCAGCGACTAGGGCTCCAAAACCACCCAGCGACTTACCCAAGGTACACATCAATAACGGCAACTGCTGCTGATCTACAGAGGCTTCTTCAGCTAAACCAAATCCGTTAGCACCTAAGACACCGAAGCCATGCGCATCATCTACCATGAGCAATGCATCATGCTTGGGGGCAAGCTTCACTAATTCGCGCAATGGGGCCTTATCGCCATCCATTGAAAATACACCATCTACACAAATCAGCTTACGCCGGGCTGAGGTTTTAACTAATTTTTGTTCTAAACTCTGCATATCGTTATGCAAAAAACGCTGAAATCGTGCGCCCGACTGTAAACCACCATCAATCAAAGAGGCATGATTGAGTTTATCTTCAAAAATAGCATCTTGTTTATCACAGAGCGCGGTTAAGACGCCAAGATTTGCCATATAGCCACTAGAGAATAACAACGCGGCATCGCGACCAGTAAGACTGGCAAATTCTTGTTCTAATAAATGATGCTGTTGATGATGACCACAAACAAGATGCGAAGCGCCACCGCCAACACCGTCTCGCTGAATCGAGGAGAGTGCCGCGGCTTTGACCTCAGGATGATTGGCTAGACCAAGATAGTCGTTAGAACAAAAATTAATATATTCATGCCCCGCAACCTTGACCCTTACACCCTGTGGTGAATCGACGGTATAGCGCTGGCGCAACAAGGCTTGTTGCTGACGAACTGCAAGCTGAGCCTGAAGTTCGGCGAAATCAAAGGCCATAGGCAGAAAAGTTACGAGGCAGTGGCGTCGTAGAACTTGGTGTCGTTAACGGCCTGCTCAGCCGCCTCTAAAGCCAAGGCAGCTTCACGCTTAGCGCATTTAAACTCACCATTCTCATCGACCATAGGCTGACTAAATACAGGCGCATCGCGGTTTATACCAAGTCGCTTAAACAATTGCTGATCTTGGTCGGTTTCTGGATTGTCTGTGGTAAGCAGTTTTTCACCGTAGAAAATCGAGTTGGCGCCAGCTAGAAATGTCAGTGACTGCATTTCATCACTCATTTCCTCACGCCCCGCTGACAAGCGCACATGTGACTTCGGCATCATAATCCTAGCTACCGCAATCATGCGAATAAAATCAAACGGATCAACATCTTCTTGACCCTCAAGCGGGGTGCCTTTGACCTTCACTAACTGATTAATCGGTACTGAGTCAGGGTGCTGTGGCAGGGATGAGAGTTGAATTAATAGGCCTAGGCGATCTTTCAAGGTCTCACCCATGCCTAATATACCACCTGAGCATACTTTCATGCCGGCGTCTCTCACGTTAGCCAGCGTGTCGAGGCGATCTTGATAAGTCCGTGTGGTGATAATATTGCCGTAGAATTCTTTTGATGTATCGAGATTATGATTGTAATAATCTAGCCCGGCCTCAGATAGCTGTTGTGCCTGCTCACCCGTTAACATCCCCAGTGTCATGCAGGTTTCCAGGCCTAGCTCTTTTACACCGCGCACCATCGCAGTCACCTTCGCCATATCACGGCCTTTAGGCGAACGCCATGCAGCTCCCATGCAAAAACGGCTAGAGCCTGTCGCTTTGGCACGTTTAGCCTCATCCACTACAGCCTGAACTTCCATTAGCTCTTCATATTCAAGGCCGGTATCGTAACGAACCGACTGCGGGCAATAAGTACAGTCTTCAGGGCATTTGCCGGTTTTAATACTTAGCAAGGTAGAGACTTGCACTTGATTAGGATCAAAATATGCACGGTGCACGCTTTGCGCCTGAAACATCAGGTCATTAAACGGCTGGTGATAAAGCGCTTCAACTTCTTGATACTGCCAATCGTGACGAATTTCTGGGGACATGGAGCTACTCTCTGTTTACCCGGGGCATTAAACGCGCGACTCTTTACGATGCGTGTAATGACCCTATGTGTACTGCCAATGTGTGGCTTAGCAGCTTGCTGATTACAGCAAAGCAGACTAATGTGATTAGGCCAGAATCATAATGATTCACCACCATTAGTCAACCTAAAAGCCACTTTAGGTTTACCACTAAATCCCCATGCCATCACTATTACCGAGCCTGAAGCATGCACTTGTTCCGTTTCACCGCTGTGGCCAGTGTCAGATGCCTTTTAACGTTAAGCGCAGCGATAAGGCGTTTCTGTGTGATGTTTGCCGTGCGCAACTTGCACTCAACCACAGCTGCTGTCCACGCTGTGCCGAACCGATGCCAGAACCACAGATTTGTGGTCAATGTTTGCAACAGCCACCTGCCTTCGACCAGGTCATTACCGGGCTCATCTATCAAGACGTTAATCAGCTGCTGCTGCAGGCGGTGAAAGATGCAAACCCTGCAGCCTGCCGCTTAGCCGCGAATATTATGTCTCCTGCAATCATGCAGTTATTGGAAACTCAGCAGCTGGATATGGTCTGCCCTATTCCAATTTCACGCATCGGCATGCTATGGCATCGGCGTCATCACAGCCTAGCACTTGCTAAGGCAATACATCGCCTGTTGCCTGAGACTGCATGGCAGCCGCATTTATTATCCATGCGTCACCATCGACATGCGCAAAAAAATTCTACTTTGGCACAGCGAAAGCAGCAGCTGAAACATGTGTTTGACTGCACGCAGCCCTTAAACGCAGCGACGGTTTTAGTGGTTGACGATATTATGACCAGCGGCAGCACACTGCATTTTGCCAGTCGCTGCTTGAAGCAGGCGGGTGCATCAAAGGTGGTAGCTTGTAGCCTAGCAAGGGTTGAGAAAAGCCGATAAAGTTTTGAATATGGACTTAAAAACCGCTAAAATGCGCGCACTTTTTAGCCAATTCAATTTATGATTCTGAGGTACCTATGTCTTCTGACCCTAATATGTCTGATAGTGACACCATCAAAGGCCTATCTAAAGCCATCGGCGCAATGGTAGGTATAACTGCGGTTTTAATTCTCGCCGCCAATGTATTTTTTGGTGCATAAGGCTTTATTGATTTTTTCAGGTAGCAAAGGCAGCAAGGTTTTGCTACCTGATGTTGTTAATATTGCTTCATGCAACAGCATTTGTCGATTAGCCTTTTATCGTCTAAGCAACTTTTTATCACATCAACGTTTTAACATATCAACTTTTCAATTTATCAGCGTAGCACCCATAGCTAGAATCTAGATCTCGCTTCTTTGGGCAGCTGACCATGCCGCTTCATTATGTGAACAATAAACCTAGCGCTACTAGGTTTTTTAACGCTGCTATCTGCGGCTGTTACTTTATTTATCACGCTATTATTCGTCACGCTTTTTCTCATCCTGCTGTTTTACGTCATGCTGTTATTCATCACGCCCAGCGAAATTTGACTTAATAACTCACATCCAGGCCATAGCATCCCAGAACCTAGATTTAAGCAAGTGGCAAGTTTGTCTGCATATATCTGTCAAAGAATAAATTCACAGAATACTAGGCTAGGCATGCTAAGCTAATGGCTAAGCGAGTATGTAAGTCCGTGCTCAAACTGGGCACATTGCCACGATTGTCACTGCATATATCAAGGAGAAAATATGCCTGCCTATGGACAGATCACCGTGTACGCTTTTAAGTTTCCCTCGCGCGCAGAGCGCGTCATTTGGTGTCTAAACGAATTAGGCCTAGACTACCATGTAATCCATCTCGATCCATTTAACGGTGATTTGGCAAAGCCTGAAATCAAGGCTTTAAACCCATTATTGCGGATGCCGGTGGTGGTGCATAATGAGCAAGTATTGACCGAATCTCTAGCGATCATGGAATACTTTAACCAATTGGTGCACGGTGACTTAGTGCCGCAAGCGATACAGCCGCATTATCAGTTTCGTCAGATCATGTCCTTGTGTACCACTGAATTTGAGGCCTATTTATGGGTTGCCAATCAAAACGGCATTCTTGATGGTATCTACCATTGGCCAGCGGGCACCAAGCAGTATGCTATCAGTCGCGTGCAACATGCACTGCCGAGCCTGCTTGAAAAACTGCAGCACAAGGCATATGCCATCGACAATCAATTTAGCTTAGCGGACATTTATATCCAGGGCATTTTACGCTGGGCAAAAGGCTATCACTTAGAAATTCCACACTGGGCCATCCGATACTGCCAACGACTAGAATCACGACCAGCCTATGCAGGACATATTTTCGATTAGCCAAAACCTGTTGATGAGTTGCTGTTGTTCGGCCATTCCGTTATCGTGTCACATAGGCTTTCATTAACGCACTGCTTAAGCACCGCCTTGAGCAAGGCTTTCGGCAAAATCATTACCCAAATCATATATGCGACTCGCCACTTTACTTCTAACGTATCTTTTCATGCTGTTTTGTGCTGGCACCAACGCACAACAGCGCGAGCTGATCAAAACCTCATCCGACTTTACGCCGCACTATGCTTTTTCGAATTATTTTGGCGCTGGCTTGTATTCTTCAACCGGACAAAATATTCATGTGGTTAACTTACCGCTGTTCTATGAACCAAAGAATCAGAGTGAGTTTAAATACCGAATCAGGCTGCCTGTTTCGATAGGCTTTTACGATTTCGATATTAACGATATTGATGAGTTTGCGCCGTTAGAAGATGCCGCCACTATGACGGTAACGCTAGGCATCGAATTTGATCACTGGATTAACAAACACACTAAATTAGTACCATTTTTAGACATTGGCTTATCAGAAAATTTCAGCGCTAACGATCGAGCGATACTCTATGCCTCAGGAATTACGGCCTACAATTATTTCACCGCCTGGCAGCAACCACATACGTGGTTATTACGCTTTCAGCGCGCGGGCTATCAAACCAAAAACAATATTAGCGATGGCTTTTCAGCTATCGAGCTTGGGCTTGATCTACGTTGGCCATGGCAGGGTAGCCTTGCCAATAACGATATCTATCTCAGCAATTATTTTGCATCTTATTGGTATACCATCGATATCGCTTTTGACCCGACTGATTTTAATCCCAAGGCAGAAACCAATGCGCTTGAAGCGGGCTTAACTGTCGGTTTGCTGCAACCATGGGATCTTGGCCTATTTAAGCTTGAGCGAATGGGTGTCGGCTATCGTTACTCGAATAATGCGCCAGACATCATTCGAATAAGCTTTAATTTCCCACTTGATTGAGCGCCGCTGTTTGAGCCAATCTCATTAAAGCCGATTGATAAGCTGCAAGATACGCTCTAGCCGATCGTTAACCTGCGTCATTTCCAGCATCTGTTGCATGTCCTCAGCACCGAAGCGCAGCAAACCCAGCAATTCAAAGCTGAAGTCGGCTGGTGATTTTTCTTGCCAACTTTGCTGTTTCAGCAAATCTTGTAATTGCGGCATAGCGTGCGTCATGGCAATAAGACGATGCAGAATTTTTTCCTGCGTTTGCTCAGCTTTAGCCTGCAACTCTGATGACAGAGGCGCATCGGGCAAGGGCTCGCATTCAGCAATCATAAAAGGCAAGGACTGCACTTCATGCAGCCAGCGATAACGCTGCTGCATATTGACCTGCAGCGCTAAACGGCCGTCCTCAGACGTGGCCATCAATTCACATGGCCCCGCCGAAAACACAGGGTAGGGTTTATAGGTTGACTGATTTGAACTCAAAGCTTCAGCGACGGTAGCCTTTTGCTCTACCGCTTTTAACACTTTTTGCGTATGACAAACCGCCATAGGCATATCATTATCAAGACAGTGTTTAACCATGCTGCGATAGCGCGGCTCAAATACATGCAGCGGCATGACCGTGCCCGGAAAACAGGTGCAGTTAGGAATAGGAAAAATCGCAATCTCGGCCATAAAATATCCTTACTTTCATTTTTTACGAGCAACGCTGTTTTTTAGCCTACAAAACTCTTGCAAGACAAGGCTATCGCTTAAGTCTAGCATCGCCAAATATAGCCGACTGATAAATAAAATTTATCTCAGTTTTTAACAATTTTGATTAGAAAAATCACTATTTGCTTCTAAGCTTAAGCTAGATCGAATTCCTGATGAATCCAGTGGTTCACGCAGTTGATGGACGCATCATTGATGTCCCCGCCAATCAATCATGGAGAACGACTATGTCCCTTGCTGGCTCACAAACCGAACAAAATCTTAAGGACGCCTTCGCAGGCGAATCTCAAGCCAATCGACGCTATCTTTACTTTGCCGCTAAGGCTGATGTTGAGGGCTATAACGATGTTGCCGCCGTATTTCGCTCAACAGCCGAAGGTGAGACAGGCCACGCCCATGGCCACTTAGAACACCTTGAAGAAGTGGGCGACCCAGCCACCGGCATGCCCATGGGCAGCACGGCTGATAACTTAAAAGCGGCAATTGCCGGTGAAACGCACGAATACACCGATATGTATCCTGGTATGGCCAAAACCGCCCATGATGAAGGTCATGAGGAAATAGCCGACTGGTTTGAAACCTTGGCCAAAGCCGAGCGCAGTCACGCTAACCGATTCCAAAAAGCCTTAGATACGCTAGACAGTTAAACTGCTGATTATGCCCAATGGTTAATAAGCTTGGCCATTGGGCAGTCGCCAGCAGCAACAATCTTAACTATGACTGACTTACAAAATAGCGACGGTGAGGCATCAGGTTCGCCTGCTGAAAATGTGTTAAACCCGATCAACGCCAGCGGTAGCCCTCAAGCTGCCAGCCGCGACGGGGTGTTCAGCCGTGAAGGCAGTCTTGATGCGCCTACCCGCCACCCTATTGCCTGGCAAGAGCCCGCATTTTGGGATCAAGATAATTTAGAGCAGGAATTAGAACGGGTCTTTGATATCTGTCACGGCTGTCGTCGCTGCGTCAGCTTATGCGAGTCTTTTCCAACCTTATTCGATTTAATCGATGAATCAGACAGCTTCGAAATCGATAGCGTTGACAAAGCAGACTTTCAAAAAGTGGTTGATCAATGCTACTTATGCGACCTGTGCTATATGAGTAAATGCCCCTATGTGCCGCCGCATGAGTGGCAGCTCGACTTTCCTCATTTAATGCTGCGCGCGAAAGCAGTCAAATTTAAGCAGCAAGGCAGCTCGGTGCGCAATACCCTGCTGTCCGATACTGATACGGTGGGTAAACTGGCCAGCATCCCGCTCATTGACATTACCGTCAACCGGTTAAACAAGCAGCCCAGTTTCCGTCAGCTATTCGAAAAAGCCGCCGGTGTGCATCATCAGGCGCCGGTGCCAGAATACCATCACCGCACCATGCGCAAACGCCTAAAACAGCAATCTTTGCCGCTCAAGGCTAAACCCCTAGCCAATACCAGCGGCAAACTCGCTTTGTTTGCCAGCTGTTACGGCAATTACAACCGGCCGGAAATAGGCGAAGATATTTTCAAAGTATTTCAACATAACCAAATAGCCATCGAACTTGTCGAACAAGAGCGTTGCTGCGGCATGCCTAAACTTGAGCTTGGCGATCTCGATGCCGTTGCTAAAGCGAAAGCGTTTAATATTCCAGCGCTGGCGGAAAAAGTTGACCAAGGCTACGATCTCACGGCCTTGGTGCCCTCCTGTGTATTGATGTTCAAACAAGAGCTGCCGTTGCTATTTCCCGACGACGAGGCGGTTAAAAAAGTGCAGCAGGCATTTTTTGACCCTTTTGAGTATCTCCACATCCGCTACAAGGCGGGCGGCATGAACACCGAGTTTAAACAATCGCTTGGCGATATTAGCTACCATATTGCCTGCCACCTACGCGTGCAGAATATTGGTATCAAGGCACGTGAAATCTTACAGCTGGTGCCAGATACCCAGGTGCATGTGCAAGAGCGTTGCTCGGGGCATGATGGCACTTATGCCGTAAAAGCCGAGTCTTACCCCTTTGCGGTAAAAATCGCTAAACCACTGGTCAAAAAACTGAATCAGCAGCAGGCACGTTTTCTCAGTTCAGACTGCCCAATGGCAGGTCAGCACCTAGCCGAACTCAGTGATCACAGTGCAGCGCTGCACCCTATCACCTTACTTCGTATGGCCTACGATTTATGAGCATATCGGCTTCAAGCATACCAGGAGTGACATTATGACAGTGCAGTTACAACGCAACGATTTATGGAGTTTAGAAGAATATTCGGTGCAGCGCAGTGCATTCAGGCGTGAGGTAATTGCTTATAAAAAATCACGCCTAGTCTGTCTTAACGATCATGCACGATTGATGTTCGAGGACAAAAAAACCATTCGCTATCAGATTCAGGAAATGCTTCGCATCGAGAAAATTTTCGAAGCCAGCGGCATACAAGATGAGTTAGATGCTTACAACCCTTTGATTCCTGACGGCAATAATTGGAAAGCGACATTTATGCTGGCCTATGACGATGAAAGCCAGCGCCGCCTTGCCCTGCAGCAACTGTGGGGGATAGAACATCAAATTTGGGTGCAGATCGATGGTCACAATAAAGTATATGCCATCGCTGATGAGGATATTGAGCGCAGCAATGAAGAAAAAACCTCCAGCGTGCATTTTTTACGCTTTGAACTCACGCAAGCAATGATTGATGATTGCGTCGAAGGAGGAAAAATTTTCGCAGGCTGTGACCACCCTGAACTTGCCGTTTCAGCGCTGACCTTAGCGGAGTCTACCGCACAGTCATTGCGACAAGACCTGATTCGCTACCATGGCTAATCGTACTTGGTTAATCGTATATGCTTAATCGTTGATATTCGATTAAGCAGAGCTTCTTCAACATCAAGACAAACACTTTACGCGCATTTTGACTCAAACCCTATTGCCTCTATTGCATCAAACCTGACATATTTTGCCGAACTCTATTAATAATTTGGCTAATATATTGTCGGAAATAGTGAGTCCACGCTAAATCCATCTTATCAGGATTTACGGCTGCATCTTAGCCGACTTATAATTGCATTTCTCTGCCATTCGACTTTGCCTACAGTAAAGCACGCGAGCCTGATAAGCTTCCGTAACACTAAGTCCAGTCAAGCAAACCAATCACTGACTTTACGCGTAAAACACAACTGATAATTAATAAGGCATCGCATGACTCTGTTTTACTCTGCTGAAGATATTGACACTCTTGAGCGCAATACCCGCACACATCTTATTAACGCCATTACCGGCATTAAGCCTGGCAATATGATTGGCACGGTAAGCGAACAAGGGCTAGAAAATCTAGCCATTTTCAGTTCGGTGGTGCACCTTGGCAGTCACCCGCCTTTATTGGGCTTTGTCGTTCGACCGCAAGGCCGTGCTCCGCGTGACACCTACAATAATATTATGCAAACCGGCCATTTTACGATTAATCATATTCCAAGCGACATGGTCGATCAGGCGCACGACACGTCGATTCGCTTTAAACCCGAGGTCAGTGAATTTGAGGAATGTGGCTTTCAAGCTTGCTACCTAGAGTCGTTTCCAGCGCCTTTCGTAGCCGAGTCGCCGTTAAAAATTGGGCTTAAATTGATTAATCAAATTCCCATTCCTGACAATAATACTGAGCTATTAATTGGCCAAGTCGAGGCGCTGCACATCGAGCTTGATAGCCTGCCCGAGAAAGGCCAGTTAGATCTTGAACAATTAGATGTTGCCGGCATCTCTGGTTTAAACAGCTATTACACGCTGCAGCGACAAAGCACAAAACCACCCGCCAGCGTTGAGCGTGCGATTTACCAAAAAATGCCTGAATAGCCTGCGATGAAAAAGCCCTTACCCAGTAAAATTTGCGCCAGCTGCGGCCTTAGCTTTAACTGGCGTAAAAAATGGCAACGCGACTGGCCAGAGGTGAAATACTGCAGTGAACGCTGCCGCCGGCAAAAACAGCACCGGCAAAGCTTTGGTAAGCAATGATCAATATTGTTTGGTTCAAACGTGACTTAAGACTGCAAGATCACAGCCCACTTTGCCAAGCGTTGGCCAGCGAAAAGCCATTCCTACTGCTGTATATTTTCGAACCCATACTGCTCAATGATCCGCACTATAGCGAGCGACACTGGCGCTTTGTCTACCAATCCTTATGCGATATGCAAGCTCAACTCAAAGCCCAGCAACGCGGACAAATCTGCATATTACAGGGTGATGCAGAGCAGGTATTTGTGGAGCTTCACCGTCAGCTGCATATTGAGGCAGTGTTCAGCCATCAAGAAATCGGCTTAGCTAACACCTATGCGCGAGACAAAGCGATGCAGCGCTGGTTTACAGCGCATCAGATTGCATGGCATCAGGCACCATATGGCGCCGTGATTCGCGGTCTTAAAAACAGAAGGAGTTGGTCAAGCAATGGGCGCAGCATGCTATCAGCACCGCAAGCCACCCCTATTTGGCAGCAACGCAAAGCGCAGACCCTCGCTAACGATCACCCCTTACACGCGACTATTCCAACAGCCTGGCGCAGCGCTAACGCCAACTTTCAAGCGGGTGGCGAGCAGAAGGCTTGGCAAACTCTCGAATCATTTTTTGCCGGGCGTGGCAAACCCTACCGCAGCAGTCTATCCAAACCCTTGGCCAGCCGTCATATAAGCGTGCGACAAATGTATCAATTCGTTCGCGATCACAATATATATGGCTGGCAGGGGGTACAATCGGCCCTGCTCGACAGACTCAGCTGGCATTGCCACTTTATGCAGAAATTTGAATCTGAGCCTGAGATAGAGTTCGAGCCCATGAACCGCGCATTTAATGACTTTCCCATGCTCGAAGGTGAGCTGGCTGAACAACGCTTACAGGCCTGGCAACAGGGGCACACCGGATTGCCACTGATTGATGCCGCGATGCGCTGCGTTAATCAAACCGGCTATCTTAATTTTCGTTCGCGCGCGATGCTGGTGAGCTTTCTCTGCCACCATTGTCAACTTGACTGGCGCCGCGGTGTGAAACATTTAGCGCGGCAGTTTTTAGATTTTGAGCCCGGTATTCATTATCCGCAATTCCAAATGCAGGCTGGCGTAACTGGGGTCAATACGATTCGGGTTTATAACCCCATAAAACAGTCACAAGACCATGACCCCGATGCTGCGTTTATCAGCGAATGGCTGCCAGAGCTGCACCAGCTACCAACCCCGCTCAAACATTTACCCTGGCAGGTCACGGCAATGGAATCTCTGATGTATCAATTTACCCCCGGAGAGGATTATCCAGAACCGATATTGGACATTCAGATCAGCGGAAAACATGCCCGCGATCGTCTCTGGGCCTTCAAAGATAACCCCCTGCTGCAGCGAGAGAAGCGGCGTATTTTATCGCAACATGTGAACGCGCCACGACGCCAGTGATGGCGAATTACGATTAATTCACATCTTTCGTTGTCGTTGCTGCGTAAGCAACAAAAGCCAGTCATTTATTGGCTTAGCCCCTGAGGCATTACAGGCGAATACCATCATGCTGCTCCACCAAGATTGTGTCATTGTAGACCTCGAAACGACCGGCTCACACAGCTCTCGTGCCGGCATTACTGAATATGGCTGTATGCAGTGGAATCAAGACGGCTCCTCAGCGTGTTTTGAACAATTGATCAATCCACGACACCATGTACCGGCCTATATCACCCAGCTTACCGGCATCAGTAATCATATGCTGATGGATAAGCCGAGCTTTGAGGACGTCGCCAGTGACTTGCATGACATCTTAGCCGATCGTATTTTCATTGCACATAATGTGCGTTTCGACTTTGGTTTCTTAAAAAAGCAGTTTAGCGTTTGCGAATTCGGTTTTAAGCCTAAACTACTCTGCACCGTGAAGCTTGCGCGCAGCTTATACCCAAAATGGGCTAGCCACAGTTTAGATAATATTTGTAAACAAATGAATTACCGGCGCGATGTCTCGCATCGTGCCATGGCAGACGTGTTGGCAACCAAAGCATTTTTAGATTTTGCTATTGACGAGCACGGCATTGATGCGGTGAACGCTGCTGCTGAGCAGCAATTTAAACAGCCCAGCATTCCAAAAGGTATCGACCCAGCTGAATTTGAGGCAACGCCTAACACCTTCGGAGTTTATCGCTTTTACGACAAAGCTAACAATTTACTGTACGTAGGTAAAAGCAAGCATATGCGCGAGCGCCTGCTGCAGCATTTTAAAGACGATATTAATAAGTCTCGCGCCATGCAAATGAGCCAACAGATAGCCAGAATTGAGTCAACTGTCACCGGTGGCGAACTATCCGCGCTGCTATTAGAAGACCAGCAAATCAAACAGCTGCAGCCCATCTTTAACCGTCGTCAACGCCGCGCAGCCAAGCTTTGGTGCATTACTAGCACAGAAAACGCCGAAGGCTTTCGTCAACTCAGCGTAAGTGCAAGTTTAGCGGGAGAAGTACCTGCCACAAACAGCTATGGTTTTTTTAGCAGCCGCAAACAGGCAAACCAAGCCTTAGATAAATTATTGAAGCAGCACCAGCTCTGCGAAGCTGTTAATCAAGCCGACAAGCTTAGCAATAAAGCCTGCTTTGCCCGCCAATTAAAAAAGTGCCAGGGTGCTTGCGAAGGTAAAGAATCGAGTGCGCGCTATAACCTGAGAGTCGACATTGCTCTGCAATCTTATAAAACGATACCTTGGCCCTATGATGGCCCCATAGCTATCGTTGAGCATAACCACACCCACAATGTTAGCTCGATTTGTTACATTGACCAATGGAGCTGTTTATACAGTGAAAATCTACCCAGTAGCTGCAATATTGAGACTGAGTTATTAGATCTTGATGCCCTGCAACACTGCGAACGTGTATTTGAGAAAGACATGTACCATATCATCAAACAGCAGCTCTCGCGCTCGCCTATCATTATTGACCTGCATACTCTAGCGGTGCCTTATCCAGAGTCTTCTGCCATACAGCAACGGCGTTAAATTAGTTAATGCGGCAAACTTGCTAGTTTCTACTATAGTTGTAGAAATTCAGCCATAAACTCCTGCTATGGAACACCACTATTTTGAAGCACTGCTGCAGCAGTGGCAACATCATGCTGAAAAGCATCACGATAGCTGTCAGGTCAAGGTAGCCATACCGCGGCATGATTTAATTCGTGTTCAAGCCTTAGCACAGCTGTATAAGCTTGATCAGCAGCAAATTATTGCTGATATCCTGAAACAAAGCCTAAACCAAATCGAGGC
>JABSRR010000002.1 GCA_013215025.1 Pseudomonadales bacterium | reverse complement strand
CAACCGCATAATCACAAATAATCGTCTCGGCTGCGGTGTGCGGTACGATGTTCAAACAAAAGCCGTTTTTACTTAACTGATTCACCGTTAAACTCACACCGTCTACGGTAATTGAGCCTTTCGCGGCAATATACTTTTGCAAGTTAGCCGGCGAGGCAATTTCAATCCGCACGCTACGCGCGTCTTTATCAAGTTTCAGCACCTCGCCAATGCCGTCAACATGGCCGGAAACAATATGTCCGCCAAAGCGATCGTTAAGCTGCATCGCTTTCTCAAGATTAACCTTGGCGCCTTGGCCAAGCTTGGCCAAGCTAGAGTAGCGCAGTGTCTCATTGGATACATCAGCACTAAAACCGTTACTGTGCAGCGCCACGACCGTTAGGCAAACACCATTGGTAGCAATGCTGTCGCCAAGTTTCACGTCATGTAAATCTAGGCCCGCAGTATCTATCCGCAGCTGGACATCACCCGCACGTGCTTGATTGCTGACAATCGATCCGACCGCTTCAATAATGCCTGTAAACATAACTCGCTCTATTGGGCCGGGTTAATATTGCGGCACCGCGCTTATACGCAAATCATTACCAACTGGCCTAACCTGCTGAATATCTAGCCTCAGCTGCTGCGCCATTTTTTCGAGCGGCAATTCTACCTGAGGACGGGCGTTGGAACCTAATAAAGTTGGCGCTAAATAGAAAATAACTTCATCAATAAGCCCTTGCTGTAAAAAAACCCCGCATAATCGACTGCCCGCCTCCAGCATCACTTCATTACACTCAAGTGTAGCTAAATGGCGCAAGACTGCTGGCAGATCTACTTTAGCCATTTGCCAGTCCGCTTGGTCGGGTAAATGCAGAGTAGCAATACCGGCTGCCTGCAGCTGAGCTAGCGCCTGCTTTTTCTGGCTTGGATCTGCCGCAAACACCACCAACTTGTCGCCACTGCCAGCAAAGATTTTCGCCTCGGGCCGAATCTGCAGCCGTGAATCTATAATCACTTTTAATGGCTGGCGAATGTCATCACTGCCCTCGATCATAAAACGTTGGTCTCGCACCGATAACCGTGGGTCATCGGCTAAGACCGTGCCAATACCGGTAATAATGGCACAGCTATCGGCACGCAGCCGCTGTACATCAGCACGCGCCTCGGGCCCGGTTATCCATTGACTTTCACCAGAGGCCATGGCGCTTCGACCATCTAAGCTAGAAGCAATTTTCGCCATCAATCTGGGCATTTGTGCGCGCATACGCTTGCAAAAGCCGGGATTCAGCGCTTCCGTCTCCGCCGCAAGTTTGGACATACAAACCTCGATACCCGCCTCTTGCAGAAGCCGGATACCATTACCAGATACTTGCGGATTAGGGTCTTGATGACCAATCACCACCCGAGCCAGCTTGGCCTCAATGAGGCGCTCAGCACAGGGTGGTGTGCGGCCAGTATGGCTGCAAGGCTCAAGCGTGACATAGCAACAAGCACCCGCAGCTGAATAACCACGCTGCTGACAATCTGCCAAGGCATTGACTTCAGCATGGCCCTGCCCGGCCCGAATATGATAGCCCTCACCGATAATTTTGCCCTGTTTGACAATAACACAGCCAACCCTTGGGTTAGGGCTGGTGCTATGACTGGCCTTGGCTGCTAGCTGGATCGCGCGAGCCATAAAATCAGCGTCAGCGGCGTCAGAGTACTCCATAAGCTAATCCTTCGCGATCAATCTGCATGATCCGAGAGCTTGTCAATTTCTGCCCGAAATTCTTCGATGTCCTGAAAACTGCGATACACCGAGGCAAAGCGCACAAACGCTACTTGATCAACAGCACGCAACTCTTCCATGACTGTTTCACCCACTAGGCGCGAGGGCACCTCACGTTCACCGGTAGCGCGCAGCTGCTGTTTAATTTTTGCAATCAAGGTTTCCACCGCTTCAACACTCACCGGGCGCTTTTCGAGGGCGCGGCGCACCCCAGCGCGCAGCTTATCCTCGTTAAACGGCTCTCGTACGCCATCACTTTTTATCAGGCTAGGCATGACCAGTTCAGCACCTTCGAAGGTGGTAAAGCGTTCTGAACACTCAACGCATTCGCGCCGACGGCGCACCTGCTCACCTTCGGCGGCCAAACGCGAATCGATGACTTTAGTATCTGCAGCGCCACAAAATGGACATTTCATCGCAATAAACTCTTGCAAAAGAATCAATTATACATCAAAGCTAAGCCAGCATCACAACGCAATCTTGCCGTCGGTTCTGCCGGTAAACATGGCCGCCAAATTAACCAAAATGCAATCTAAAATCCCGCCTTCAAAGCTATACCTTAGCCAATGAGCAAGCTATGATCAGCAATCTTGTCGGCAGGGGTGCCATTAAGCAGGACAGCAAAATAATAAACAGGGGCTATCATGGCAAAATCTAGCAATGCAACGCGCACTTTAGGCCGTTGTCTGGTTACCGGCGGCGCCGGATTTTTAGGGCGAAACATTTGTAAACAGCTGCTACTGCAAGGTTATGAGGTGGTCGTCTTTGACCGCTTACCGCCCAACTTTAGCGACCCAAAGATGCAGGCTATTGAAGGTGACATCACCGACCAAGCCGCGCTGATCGCAGCCTGCGAAAACATCGACACCATTTTTCATACTGCCGCCATTATCGAACTTAAAGGCGGCAGCAATATGCCGGCCAGTTATCGTCAACGCTCACTCACAATCAATACTGAAGGCACAAAGCATGTGATTGCCGCAGCGCAACAGCAAGGAGTTGCCGCACTGGTGTACACCAGCTCGAATGCCGTTTGCTATAACGGCACTGCCGTAACCGGGCTCAATTCTGACTCCCCCTATGCAACGCATATATACGATATGTATACCGAGTCTAAAATGCTGGCCGAACAGGCGGTGCTGGCCGCCAATGGCGAACAGGGCTTATTAAGCTGCGCGATCAGACCAAGCGGCATCTACGGTGCCGAGAGCTGCATTATGTTGGATAAATTCTGCAGCGAGGCGGCGGATGGGAAGCTGGTCGCAGCGCTTGGCAACCCCAATGCAGTGCATGAAAATGCCTTTATAGATAATCTCGTGCATGCGCATATTTTAGCGGCTGAACGCCTGGTCGAAGGTAATCGCTGCTGCGGTCGCGGCTATTTTATTTGCGANAATGAATTTCAGAACTATTTCGAATTTTTCCGCCCGCTAATCGAGGGTCTCGGTTATAAATTCCCTAAACTCTGGATTCCAATGGGGCTGTTAATGCCGATCATGAAAATAGGCCAGTGGCTGCATTTTCAGTTTGGCACGCCGGCACCGCTGATGTCGCCGAAAGAGCTCGATAAGGTATGCACCACCCATATTTCTGACCCACGCGAGCCAGAGCAAGATCTCGACTATGTGCCACTGGTGAGTGTTAGTGAGGCCATGCAGCGCTGCCTGCCATACTGTCAAACCCTGCATGATCAACTAAAGGCTAAATAGGAGCTATCGATGGAATACTTTAACAGCCGCTATGGCCCCTGGGCGATTATTGCCGGCGCTAGCCAAGGTATTGGCGAACAGTTTTCCCGGCAGCTGGCCGCCAAGGGTATGAATATTATTATGCTGGCGCGCGGCCTTGACGACTTACAGCGAGTTGCCGACGATATTCGCGCCAAGCACCCGGTGAGCGTTGAAACCCATTCGCTGGATTTAGCCAGTGAGGATTTAAAACAGCAAATTTTAAGCATTACCGAGGGTAAAGAAATTGGGCTTTTAGTGCACAATGCGGTGTACTCGCATATTGGCGAATTTTTAGCTGACGACCTTGCCTCAAAACAGCTTTGTCTCGATGTTAACTGCCGCAGCCCTATGACCTTTGTCGACACGCTGCTCAGACCCATGGTCGCGCGTAAGCGTGGCGGCGTTATCCTAATGAGCTCAATGTCAGGTAATCAAGGCAGTGCGATGGTCGCGCAATATGCCGCCACCAAAGCCTATAATACGGTGCTGGCTGAGGGGCTGTGGGAAGAGATGCGGCATTTTGGGGTAGACGTTATTGCCTGTGTCGCAGGTGCCACCAAAACTCCGAATTTCAATCAGCAAACGCCCAGCGACAAGGCCAAGCAAGCTTTTCCTATGGAGCCTAAGGCCGTTGTCACTGAAGCCTTAATGGCTTTGGAAAAAGGCAAGGGGCCGAATCAAACCATGGGCTGGATGAATAAGCTGGTATGTTTTTTATTTGGCCGTGTGCTAACGC
Source organism: Pseudomonadales bacterium (assembly GCA_013215025.1). Taxonomy (NCBI): domain Bacteria; kingdom Pseudomonadati; phylum Pseudomonadota; class Gammaproteobacteria; order Pseudomonadales; species Pseudomonadales bacterium. The sequence continues at coordinate 13,596 of JABSRR010000002.1, read as the reverse complement.
GTAAAAAAGCCGTCAGCTTTATCAGCAGCACCACACGCAAGCTTTATCAATCGTAGCGAGAAAACCTATGCAAAATGTTGTTTTTGTATTGTGGCCAAACAGTGAAAGCACGCGAAATAAAGTGCCGCGCCAAAGTGTGCTTTTAGGTCCGGTGAAAGAGCGCTTACTAGAGCTTGAGCCTGTCGAGCTTCGCTTTGGCATTGACGACCAATTTGTTCAAGTTAAATCGCCAGCACCCAAGCTTTATCCGGGTGAGGCAATGGTAGCATTAATCGTCTTCAAAGCTTTGCAAGTGCCCATCAATGATATTGAAAAATTATTGCTTAATCATGGTTTCACTGTCGGTAGCTACCTGACCGATGCGTCGCTCTATACCGACTATGGCGATAATCAACATTTTCGCTGTCGCGACTGGGGCAATGGCGAACGCTCACCAACCGTGCTAATGACAACCTTATTAACGCGGCCGAAAAAGCTGGTCCATGCCGAGTGGCTGCGGCGCTGGCATGGCGATATGTCGCGCGTATCTGATCAAATTCAACCACGCGCCCGCTATATGCGTCATGTCGTGCTAGAAAAAAGCAGCAACAGCCCTGCCTTTGACGGCATTGTTGAAGAAGTATGGCCTAGCAATGCGCACGTCAAAGACCCTTATAAGTTCTATTTAGCGAACAATCCACTGCAGTTAGTCTGGCATATGTTACGCATGCTGCATGTTGTCAGCCGCTTTCACCAGATGCGTAAAATTCGCACGGTTATGCTTAGTGAGTATTTTATCGCAGGACCAGAACCAGCGATCACAAGCAGCTCTGCCGAGGCTTAGGCGATCAGCTTGCGGCTGACTTGCAATGATCGGCCGCTGTTCTAGGCTAATGGATATTAAATCAAGACAACAACAAGGATAACCGCGCTATGACGCTTCGAATCAACGATCAGGCTCCAAATTTCAACGCCGTCACCACCGAAGGTGAGATAAATTTCCACGACTGGATAGGTGATGGCTGGGCCGTTCTATTCTCTCACCCCAAAGACTTTACCCCAGTATGCACCACCGAGCTCGGCTATCTCGCCAAACTGGCACCTGAATTTGCAAAGCGCAATACCAAAGTGATTGGCCTCAGCATCGACCCACTGGCTGATCACCATGCCTGGATAAAAGATGTCGAAGAGGTTGGCTGCAGTACGGTCAACTATCCAGTCATTGCCGACACCGACCTCAGCATTGCCAAGCTGTATAATATGTTTCCGGCTGACGAAAGCGGCACGGCTGAGGGCCGCACAGCGATGACCAACGCCACCGTGCGCTCTATTTTTATTGTCGGGCCAGACAAAAATATTAAGCTAATGATGACCTATCCAATGACTACCGGGCGCAACTTTGATGAAATTCTGCGGGTTATCGATTCTATGCAGCTTACCGCTCAGCATAAAGTGGCCACACCGGTTAACTGGCAACAAGGCGAGGATGTCATTATTGTACCCGCCATTTCTAATGAAGAAGCGGCCGCAATCTATCCTGATGGCTGGCAGACAGTTAAGCCTTATCTGCGCAAGGTGAAACAGCCGCAAAACAGCTAAGCCGTTCAATACAATTGCCGGGCAGTGTTGTTATTTTTTGCCTCGCTAAAAACAAAAAAACCGAGCCAATGCTCGGTTTTTTCATACTTGATTAAACTTATGCGTAAACCGGGAATTTAGCACAGAGGGCCAATACTTCGTTTTTAACCCGGCTAATGGTCGCCTCACTGTCAATATCGTCTAAGACGTCGCAAATCCAGTTGGCCAGCGTGTTTGACTCGGCTTCTTTAAAACCGCGAGAAGTGATCGCAGGGGTGCCGATGCGCAGACCAGAAGTGACGAACGGAGATTGCGGATCATTCGGTACCGCATTCTTATTGACCGTAATATTGGCATTGCCTAGCGCTGCATCTGCATCTTTGCCGGTAATGCCTTGCTTGATCAAGCTGAGTAAGAACAGATGATCATCGGTACCATCAGATACCACATCAAAGCCGCGTGCAATAAACACCTCTGCCATAGTCTGTGCGTTTTTTACCACCTGCTGCTGGTAGCTCTTAAAGTCTTCACTCATCGCTTCTTTAAAACATACCGCCTTGGCCGCAATCACGTGCATCAGCGGGCCACCTTGACCACCAGGAAACACGGCCGAGTTAAGCTTTTTCTCAATTTCTGGGTTGCTGCGTGCCAAAATTAGGCCGCCGCGGGGTCCGCGCAAGGTTTTATGTGTAGTGGTGGTAATAACATCAGCATAAGGCATCGGGCTAGGGTAAACACCTGCCGCAACTAGCCCCGCAATATGCGCCATATCGACAAATAAGTAGGCGCCGACCATATCGGCTACCGCTCGGAATTTTGCCCAGTCGACTACTCGCGAGTATGCCGAAAAACCCGCAATAATCATTTTCGGCTTATGCTCTAAGGCCAAGGCCTCAACTTGATCGTAGTCAATTTCGCCGGTGTCGTTATTAAGGCCATATTGCACCGCGTTATACACTTTGCCAGAAAAATTGGGCTTCGCGCCATGGGTTAGGTGACCGCCATCGGCCAAGCTCATGCCTAAGATCGTGTCGCCAGGCTGCAATAGTGCCAAAAATACCGCTGAATTCGCTTGCGAACCAGAATGCGGCTGTACATTCGCGTAGTCAGCACCAAAAAGTTCACAGGCACGATCAATCGCCAGCTGTTCAACAACATCAACATGCTCGCAACCACCGTAATAACGCTTGCCGGGATAACCTTCGGCGTATTTATTGGTCAACACACTGCCCTGCGCTTCGATGACGCGTGGCGATGTATAATTTTCAGATGCGATAAGCTCAATATGCTCTTCTTGACGCACTGTTTCAGCCTGCATGGCCGCAAATAATTCGTCATCAAAACCCGCAATTGACATGTCTTTATTGAACATCAAAGAAACCTCTAAAGTGAAAGCAAAGTGGCAAATTTTTATTGCTGATCAGCAATAATTGCCGTGGTACTAAAGGCGCGTAATTGTACACGATTTATACACGCGGCGATACTCGTATCTACGATTCAAAGCAGATAAATGGCCAGTGATTTACTGGTCCTGCAAATGAATTTTTTGCGGCTAATCTGGGCAAGCTTGTCTGTCTGCACTATGATCAAAAAACATAATTAAAAAATAACAATAATAAAGGTGACAGCATGTCAAAACACACGCTGCGATTAAGCGCGATTACCCTATCTTGTCTACTACTCATTAGCGCCTGCAAAATGGAATTCGGCATTGAGATGGGCTTTACAACCGATGACCATCCGCTGCTAGACGCACCGGCTGACAACTACAGTGCAACAAAATACCCCGTCGTATTGGTGCATGGGCTTTACGGCTTTGACGATATCTTCGGCCTAGAATACTGGTACGATATACCTAAGGTGCTGCGCAACGGCGGCAGCGAGGTATTTGTTGCGACCGTCTCCGGCGCCAACAGTCCCGCCGTCAGAGGCGAGCAGCTGATCGCACAACTGGAGCAATACAAGGCCGATAGCGGTAAAGACCGATTTCATCTATTCGGCCATAGCCTTGGCGCACCAACTATTCGCTACGCGGCCGCCAATAGGCCTGAGCTAGTGGTTTCTGCCACCTCTGTTGCAGGCGCAAACTATGGCTCCGAAGCGGCTAATAACGACACCTTAGACCCGCCATTAATCAAACTTATTGTTGGCGTAATGGGTAACTTATTGGGCCATACCATTGACTTAGTATCACAACAAAGTTTTGAGCAAAACTTACTGGCCGCCACTGATGCGATGACGGTCGAGGGGGCAGAGGCGTTTAACAACCTTTATCCGCAGGGGCTTGCTGCGGTATTTTGCAATGGTGCAGAAAACGACCCTGTGAATGGCTTTAGCCATGGCATTAACGGCCCATATACTGAAATAGAAAGCGTTAATAGCTTCGATAATTTTGCCAATTATTATAGTGGTGCGCTTAGCCTACCCAATGCATCAGGACCATTCACCATAAATGATGGCAACGGCATTGGGCATAATGTGTATTATTATTCATTCGGCGGCAATCAAGCCGAAACGCGAAAAGGTGACCCCTTGGAGGGACTTCACCGGTCGGTATCGAAACTGATTGATGGTGATGACGATGATGGCTTTGTTGAGCGCTGCTCAATGCATCATGGCTGGGTTATAAAAGATAATTACCCTATGAACCACCTTGATGTGATGAATTGGTTTATCGGCATGCGTGCCGCCAATTCACCGTATCCGCCCTCGATGTATCGGGCGCATGTACATTTCTTAAAGCAGTTAGAACAACAACAAAGTCTTTAGGCTTTTGCGGTAATCAGGCAAGGGGCTAAACAGCCAGCCCCTTCGCTTGTAAATCAGCAACCGTTAATTTAATCCCTTCAGCTAGGCTGACTTTTGGCTCATAACCAAAATCGCGCTTAGCTTTAGCAATCGAATAATAATGGTGGGTGACCATATATTTAATCGCGAATCGAGTCATTCCGGTTTCTTTCATATCGCCTTTTAACTTGTCAATGGTCTCAACCACCGCAGCAACTGAATACGCCAACCAGTAAGGTACCTTTTTGGTGATTTTCGGGTGCCCCATCTCGACAATAAAGTCTTCCACAAAATCAAAAAACGCCATTGGCTCACCATTGGTAATAAAATACGCTTGGCCATCCAAGGCGCTGCCCGCATCCAGCTTAGCTTCTGCTGCAACGACAGCATCGACTAAGTTTGATATATAAGTGAAGTCTGATAACTTATCGCGATTACCCACCGCACGACCGAGCTTACCCTGCTTTAGCCGATCAAGAATATTCGGCACAAAACGTTGGTCTTCAGGGCCAAACACGACATGCGGACGAATCGCGCACACGGTTGTCGCAGCAGTGCCGCTAAACGCTAACACATCTTTTTCTGCTTGGATTTTCGAATCGGCGTAATCAGCCTGAGAGATGCTTGAATACGGCAGAGTTTCGTCGCCGTTCTCAATATCTTCACCTTCATAAACCGCTGAGGCAGAGCTAATATAAACCATCTTGGCAATATTATGCTGTTTACAGGCCTGCATTAAATTATGCGTACCGTCTAAGTTTACCTCCCAAACCATTTTTGGCTTGACCGACTTTGTCACCACAATCGAAGCGTTATGAATAATGCTGTCCATGCCTTCACAGGCCTCGATAACGGCCTGCTTGTCACGAATATCGGCGTTAATAAAGCGCACGTCATCGCGAAACGCTTGGCCGCCAAAATCTAATACCGTTACGTCAAAGCCTGCGTCGCAAAACCCATTGACTAGGTTACGCCCAATAAAACCACAGCCGCCAGTGACTAATACTTTCTTTTTATTCATGGTTAATTCCTATTAGGCGTAAGTTTTAAACATCATGTCCCAAAACGGGAAGATAGAAGAATAGTTACGGTTTAAGTGAACGCCGTGATGAATATCATGACGCTTAGCCCAGTAGTTAGCGAGCCACATCCATTTGCTTTCCCAAGTAATATTGGTGTGAACTAAAATATTGCAAAAATTATAGATCAACAGCATCAACACAAAGCTAGCTATAGAAATAGGGCTAAATAAGCCAAATATAAACACTGATAAAAGCAACAAACCAACTCCACCAATACCTTCTAAGGGATGAACATAAATGCTCTCAAAGGCGGTAGGGTGACGTATGTAATGGTGCACCCCATGGCAGTACTTCATCACTTTAGGATAGTGCATGCCGCGATGAAAAAAGTAGTACATAAAGTCGTACAGCAATAACACGGCCAACGCTTCAACGACAACCATATACCAAGCAACCGGACTAGCCGACACCATTTGCTCTTTGCCTAAATACAGTGAGCCAAAGATCAAGATCAATGCCACTGCCATATTGCCAATAACGTTAATTACCTTGGTTTTTAAGGTAACCTTATTCGGGCGTGGCGGTCGAATTCTGCGCTCTGGAAATTTAATCACAGCCGCATACTGCATTACCGCCATCAAAACGCCAGAGGCTAATAATACGGCTATCACGCCGATTAATAATTGTGTGTTCATGCTTCTACCTATTGTTAAGATTCATTATTGGGTAAATTTTGCTTTGATATTAATGCCGATGACTTTAATCAAGTTTTTCAGCCTATAGCCTAAACCAGAGCCAAATAACATACGCATTGATGCTTTTGCCGCATCAAAATCATGCGGCTTAACTGGAAATAAAGCCGGCGGTATTTCTAACGGCAGTCTATCTGAAAGCACTGCTTTCGGCGTTGTATAGGCGCGCAAGCCATCACGACCATTCATCACGCCATAGCCTGAATATTTTGTGCCGCCAAACGGCAAATCTTGGTTGACATAACATAAGCCAAAATCATTGATACAGGTCGCCCCAGCTTCTAACTGATTTGCTATGCGCTCACCTCTCGCTCTGTCGTGAGTAATGACTGAGGACTGCAAGCCAAGCTCAGAATTATTTGCCATCGCAATGGCTTCAGATTCAGACTTCACTTTAAACACCAGCATTACCGGGCCGAACACCTCAGTCGTGACAATATCCATATCATCGCTAAGATCGGTGAGAATGGTGGGCGGGTAAAAACAACCTTCGCCTTCAGGGCGCTTGCCACCCGCTAAGACAGTGGCGCCTTTTGCAATTGCGTCATTGACTAAACGTTCAACTATATCAACCTGCATCGGCGCCGTTAGCGAGCCAACATCGACATTACCGCCACGCTGCGCAATGCCTTGGCGCATGGCATTTGCAATTTCAGCAACCCGACCACAAAACGCATCATAGACAGCATCCATGACAATAATCCGCTCTGAGGCAACGCAATTTTGGCCTAAATTTATAAAGCAGCCGCCAATGGCAGAGTGCACCGCTTTCTCAAGATGCGCATCATCACAGACAATCATCGGGTCTTTGCCGCCAAGCTCCATTACTACTGGGGTAATATGTTCAGCCGATGCTTCGATAATTCTGCGCCCGTTTGCGACCGAGCCAATAAACAATATCTTGTCCACTCGCGCACTAATCAGCGCCGCGCCCGATTCGCCATAACCTTGAACCAGCTGCACCGTATCGGGACTAAAGCCTTCTTTCTCGAGTGCTTGATTGGTAATTTGAATAAATTTATCGGAGGCAAAAGCGACTTGCTCTGAGGGCTTTAGAATAACGGCATTCCCCGCCATCAGCGGTGCAACTAAAGAGCTAACGATATTCTGCAATGGATAGTTCCATGGAATAATGCAGGCCACTACGCCTAATGGCACATAATCAATACGGCCTTTTTTATGCATTAAGATGCCAGAGCCGACTTTTTCACTTTTCAGATGTTTTTCGCCGTATTTTTTCAACCAAGCAATCTTATTGCAGGTTGGCATGATTTCACCTAACAGCGCGTTTTCATAGGTTTTACCCGCGTCTTGCACAATCCATTCACATAACTGATCCGCATGCTCAAGGATATAATCCGAGATATGCGTTAACACCGCGCGGCGCTGCTTAAAGCTTGATTTTGCCCACTGCTTTTGTGCTACGCGAGCGCGTGCGACGATCTGCTCGACATCTTGTGGGGTGTCAATTTTAACTTCACCCAAGCTTTCACCCGTTGCCGGGTTAATACATGGGATGGAGTGTGGGGCTTGTACTTGACTATTCATCAGGCAACCTCTTCTGTTTTTATACTCATATCTGAGCCTGTGGCGGACTCGAGTTGATGGTCATTTAAAATAAATTCTGCGGCGCGCAAAGCAATCATCATACTCGGCGCATTCAATGCACTTACCGGCACCTCAGGCATCACAGACGCATCTGCGATACGAAGGCCCTCTATGCCGCGCAGTTTGAGCCTGGGATCTACCGGCGCATCGCTACTGTCACCCATGCTGCAGCTACCGCAAAAATGAAATGTGGTCATGGTGGCGTCGGCAATCCAACGTTTTAACGCAGCGAATTGCTGTGTTCTTGCACCGCGTGCTAGGCGAGTAGCGCCCCATGCTTGCAAACTCTGCTGCGCTGCCATGTCTTGTGCTACTTTGATACCGGCAATCATGGTATGTAAGTCATTCGGGTTTTGATAATAAGCAGGATTAATCACGGCCTGATCTCTAGCATCATTTGAGGCTAGGCTTAAGTAGCCTCGCGATTCTGGCTTACCTAAAATCACTACGATGCCATAGATGCTATTTACAAATTTATTGGCACCTGGAATTAAAAATAACAGATCAACTAAAGCGCGCACGGTTTTTCTCAGCGCTTTAAAACGATAAAGCCAGCGCGGCAAGACCATGGTTGGCAGCATCCGGTACATTGACTGCTTCAAGGTAATTGGCGCGGCAAAAAATGCAAAGCAGGTGTCGGCCTTATGCGGCGCCAAACAGCTATGAGGGTTTACGCGATCAAAGCCATAAAGCTGAGGGTAGCCGAAATCGATCGCTTGTTTACCGCGATAAAAAATACAGACGTTAGGATGGTCTTGAAGGTTTTGCCCAATAGCTGGCGCATGCAGTTTTTCTTCGATGCCGAATTCGGCCAGCACCGATGCTGGTCCCACACCCGATAGCATCAATAGCTTGGGCGTTTCTAAAGCGCCTGCCGATAAAACAATTTCTTTACTGGCACGGATACAATGTCGCTGATTATTCAGCTCAAACTCAATGCCCACGGCAGTGTTGTTTTCGATCAACACTTTGTGCACCAAGGCCTTATTAATAATATCGAGGTTGCTCGGCTGTTGATCCTGCAAGAAGGCCACATAAGAGCTGCGCCGCGTATTGGCCTGATAATTCATCGCATTATGGCCAATAAAGCCTTTTAGCTCGCCATCGGTCATCATATCTTTATGCTGGAAGCCCAGCTGCTTTGCCGCGCTGATTGCCGCTGAGGTAAAACCCGTGGCTGAGCGCGCCTGCGGCTGCAGCTTTTGTGCAAGCCGATCAAAAAATGGCGCCAGCGTTGGCCATTGCCAATCGGCTGGCCAAGCCTCAAAGTCACCCTTATCGCCGGGCGTAAACACCATACCATTCACGGAGCCGCTGCCACCCATGGTCCAGCCAGTGCCTTGATAAGTAGCGCGGCCGTTAAGACCAGCCTGCGGCTCGCTGAAGCGGTCGCGCATCACGTTGTCATTGGCAAAACAGTACTTAAAACCATCGGCACTGAGGGTATCGGGGTTTTCTTCTGCCGCTGGCCCTGCCTCAAGCAGTAGCACTTGACAGCTACTACGCTTGGCTAGCTCGGCAGCCACAATTGAGCCCGCCGAGCCACCGCCAACAATAATAAAATCGTATTGCTGTTGCAGAATGGTCATTATGCCGTGGCCTGCAAACTGCGACTGAAACCGGCAGGGATAGCTAAACCTAAGGCCGGTAATAACCAGCGCGCAATAAAGCCGCGCAACTCTTGCTCACTGCGCGCCATCGGGCTATGCATGCTTAACAAGGAAAACATCGTACGAATGGCAAACTCTGACTGTTCCCGCATTTGCTCAGCCGATAGGCTGTTATCGCCTATTAAGAATTCAAACATCGCCGTATTGATATCAAAACCCGCTTCCGTGGTGAGGGTATGTTCATTCACCATTTGACTCAGGGCAGTATCGGTAATCAGCGCCAGACAAGGCTCATCCGGTAATACCTGCAAGGTGAAGACCACCGCCTCAATAATGCGTTCTGAGCCAGCTGGCGTATCTATCAAATGCAGTGCCAGCTTCTCGGTAAAAGCATAGGCTGATTGCAGCAAGGCAAAACGCACCACCTCGTCTTTGTTTAAATAGTGGCTATACACCGTCGACCTGGCTACGCCTGCCTCTTTTGCAATATCATTCAAGGTGACGCGCTCAATGCCTAAACGCTTAACGCAGCGAATTGCAGCATCAAGAATCTGCACTTGAATACTGCTTAGCTCGGGTTTATCTGCGATCTGTAATGCCATAAGGCCGCCTCATTGTTGAGATTGCACGATTAAATAACAAGCTTGTAGCAGCGCAATATCATACAACACTACAAACTTTGTCTTTTTGTAGTGTCCACTATAGCAACACGACAAAAAGACAGCAAGTGTAGTGTTGTCTTTTTTCTCAATGGATAGATGAAATTTGCTTGCGCAATAACTTATCGGGTGATAAGTTACTTCAAACACTTGTTTGCTTTGATCAAAAATATGGCAAGAAAATCCTCTAAAACCCTTATCTTAGACACGGCAGAGGCGCTGTTTGCCCAGCAAGGCATTAGCAATATTTCACTGCGGCATATTAACCAAGCGACCGGCCTCAGCCCGGCGGCGGTGCATTATCATTTTAAAAACAAGCAGGGCTTGATAGCAGCTATTTTATTAAGGGATGGGCGCTCAGTTGAGCAGAGAGATCCACTGGCACAGGCGCTGCAAAACGGCCGTTTAGCATTAACCGTTGAGAATTATATCGCGGCCTTAATGCAGCCCTTTAGTATGCGCTTTCTTGAAGATCAGCCCAGCGGCGGCTATTTCATTAGTATTATTGCACAGCTGTATCCGCATAAAAGTCACACGCTCGACGCCTTTCTACCGCCCGAATTTGAACAAATCAGTAAACGCGCTCGCTCACTGTTGATTAAGTTATTAGCCGGACAGGAGATAAGCAGCGCGATGCTGCAGTACCGTTTATTATCGATTAGCTTGATTGAGTCATTGGCCAGTTTTGATGCCGTCACACCAGCGGCCACTAGCCCTGAAGCTCTGCAGCAGCAAAAACAATTTTATCTTCAGCATCTGCAGCGCTTCTTAAGCCAGGCCTTGAACCTTAAAAACTAAACCTTCAGCCTTGAGTGTTCAGGCATATATTAAAATCGTCATCACAAATGCTAAATAGCGGCTGGCACAGCAGGGCCCGGTATCACAGATATCGGCAAAAAGGGATGGGTCAAGGCAATAACTCAGTGTCGCAGCTGCGACGAATCAATATGCTGGCTTAACACCGGGTTAGTTTTGGCCATTTTATCAATCAAGCTTTTTAAGGCGATGATACGCTGCTGTTTGGGCATGTCTTCAGCGCAGTTTGAGAAGCCGTGCACCCAGACTTTTAGACCACTTAAGTCGATATTGCGCTTCACCTCATCACTCAGATAGGCCGAATTAAACAGCACCAATAAGTGTTCGGCAATATCGATCACCTCAACATTTAATTCTTGCATCGCCAAGAATGTTTCATCGTCCATCACCAGCTCTTGCTGCTGCAGCGCTTCGGCCAGGTCATGAATGAGCGTGGCAATAAAATGCAGACTTTCGGCATGCTTTTGTAAGCTTGCTAAATCAAATGACTGATGGCTATAAGCCTGTGACAGTAACCGAGAATAAGCCATTGCATCACCTTACGGCTTTATTATTAGAGAATGCCTTAAGCCTAGGAAAATTTAATCGGCACGTTTAAGTTTTTTGCCGCGTATTGCAAGATATTCTAAAAATAGCGTCGCTTAATAATTTCTAGTGTGCTGATCAGCCGCGTTAAACTGGCGCAGCAGGCGATGAGTAAAACCTTGGTATATTTTTTCTAATAATTGTGAAATTACCGCCAGATCAGCGCGCAAATAACTTTTTAGCGGGTATTTTTGCGGCTCAAAGCGATATTCAGCCGTGGCATAATCACCCCGTAATAAAGCAATATTAGGCTGCAGCTGCTTTAACTGACGATAAATCTTCAGCAGCTGTAGCGGCTTTGGCTCGACCGATAATAATAGCTCGGGCAAACTCAGCGCCAGGCGAATCTCAGGGAAACGCTGCTGCGCCGCGAGGCAGTCAGCCAGACTATGCAGCGCTGTATTGCGCGCAACCGCAATCAAACACTGCGGTCGCTGCTGTTGCAGCTGCGTCGCCGCGGCCAGAAGCGCGGCATTGTGCGCAGGCCAAAGCTTAGAGCCCAAACTTATCAGCTGCACGCCACTATCCGCTGATGTCTGCTGCCAGCTGTCTAAGGCAGCCTCAGAATCTATATGCTGACTTAGCCAAGCCGGCGTTTCAGCAGCAACTTCGGGCAGACTAAAATCCCTCTGCTGAAACAGTTGCTCAACCCAGTGAATCAACTGCCTAGCTGCTTGATAGCGGCTATCGCACTCGCGATGACCTTGCTGACCACGTTGCAAATCACAATAGCCGGTTAATGGCGAGAGCAACTCTGGCGCGACTGGCATCACCTGCCCGACCACCGCCTGCTGTTTAAAATGGCTGAATACGCCGAAGCAGAGCGCCGCATATGCCTGCATCGCCCTTGTGCCAGCCTGGTTTAGCTGAATTGCATCGCTGCTGGCAAAGCGCAAATGAAAAAAGCGCACACGCTGTAAAATTGGCTGAATTTGCTGCAAAAAAGTAGCCATCTGCGCCGAACTGAGCTGATCGAGCCTATACGCGGTGATGTAATGTGAAAAATCCGCATTGAAACGAATGGCCGGACAGGCGGCAACGATAGCCAGGCAATGCTCAATATCTTCACTGATGCTATTGCGATGTAGCTCTAAAAACAGCGGAAAATGCGTCTGCTCGGCAATCGCCACCAGCTGTTTAGCCTCAGCAATACAGCGCTCGCGTGAACAGCCTCCCTGGCCAACAATGACCGTGGCCGCGGCAAAACCCTGCTGCTGCCAACGTGGCACAGCTTTAGCTAACTGATCCACCGAAACAATTGCCGACTGATAACAGGGCATATCCGCCGCCATCGCCTCGCGGCAACCGCCGGCAAATAACATATGCGATTGCAGCGCATCAAAGCCGTCGGCCCGCGCTTGCGCAAAACCACGCAAGCCGCCAAGCGCAAACCGCGGTGCTGAGTCGGCACTGACCGCATGCTCAATCGTGGCCAAATTTAGCACCGGCTGCAGCTGCGGCGGCTGATTGCGGTCGCCTGCAAATAGATAATCGGCCGCCGTCATGATGCGGTCTGACGTCGGGCTTTGAGTTGCAAACGAAACTGACTGCCCAAGGACGGCGTGGGATTAATGCGCTCCGAATACGCTTGCTCAGGGTCTAAAGCCTCAAACGCATAGTGATAGAGAATGCTGCCTAGGCTCAAAGCGATCAAACTTTCCGCCATGCCCGCACCAAGGCAGGTGTGCGGCCCGCGACCAAATGGCGCAAACACATTACGCTGCCGATGCTCGTTTCTCGGCGCCGCAAAACGTTCAATATCAAAGCGCTCAGGCTCAGCAAAATACTCTGCCATATGCTGTGGCGCCGTCGTCAAAATAACAATGTCTTGGCCTTTTTTAACCTGTTTACCGGCAAATTCGAAGTCACAGGCCGCCGTGCGCACCATGCCAAAAGCCGACGGGTGCAGACGTAATGTCTCCATAATTACGCGATTGAGAATATCCATCTGCTTCAGCTGTTCGGTATTTGGCACACCTTGGCTGAATACCGCATCAATTTCCTGCTGCAGCTGTGCCAGCAGTTCAGGCTGACGATGCAGCTCAAATAGCGCATAGTTAAGCGTTTGGCCGAGCGTATCAATACCGGCAAAAAACGGCAAAATCGCTGAAAATCGCTGATCGCCATGGGCAAACAAATGCGGGCATTGATCCGCCGCCGCAATCACTGCATCGACAAAGTTATCTCGCTGACTGGCCCC
>JABSRR010000001.1 GCA_013215025.1 Pseudomonadales bacterium | reverse complement strand
CGAGATAGAACTTAATAAATCAGATAAGTTAGTGCTGCCAAGACGCTGTAATGTTGCACTATTTTAGTAATGATAATCAGAACATCAATTATAAAAAAACGCAAAATTGTATAATAAGTTTGACTTTTTTGTCTTCTGGTTACCCACTTTCTGAGGCGAAGGCTCAGGGCTATATGAAAAAAATCAGCGCTGGTCGATCTTAAAGCCCAAGTGCTGGCGTATAACAGCCATGACTGAATATCGCCAAGCTGTATGTATTTTTCGCCGTGATCTTCGGCTTGAAGATCATAAAGCCCTACAAGCTGCCTGCGCGCAAGCAGAGCAGGTGATTTGCCTATTTGTGGTTGATCCGCGCTTTGCCGCTGTAGGACGCCAGTTTGCAAAATCCTTATTAGTGGATGCTCTAGCGCACCTCGAGCAACAGTTACACAAGCATCAGGCTAATCTCTGGCTTGCCTACGGTAGCCCTGAAGAAGCGCTAGCACAGCTTTCTGAATTTGTTGCCGTTGACAGCGTATTTGCAAATCTCGAGTACACGCCTCAGGGGCGCCAGAGAGATCAACAGCTCAGTGATTATTGTCAGCAGCATAATATTGCTCTGCAGCTAGAGCACGATAGCCTATTGTTTCCGCCCGGTTTTATCGCCAAAGCCGACGGCGCACCGTATACCGTATTTACGCCATTTTTTAAACGCGCCCTGCAATATCCAGTAGAATCATCAGCGTCGACTGTGGCTGGTGAGTTTCTCCCAGCGCCTTCGTCATTGCAATTTAATGCGGACGCCTTACGTGACTATTGGCAGCTTGATCAGCAGCCCGATAACGCACTTTCGGTTGCTGATATGCATACCTCAATTATGGAAAAACTGGCCGAATTACATGACTATGATGAGGTGCGAGATATTCCTGCCTTAGAGTCTACCTCCGGATTATCGCCACTGTTAAAACTTGGGGTGATATCTATTCGCCAATGCTATCAGTTGATTGCCGCAAGCTTGGGACAACAATCACCACTGTTGCGACAGCTTTACTGGCGCGATTTTTATTACCATATCATTTGGCATTTTCCACATGCGATGCAAAAGGCATTTAAACCACAATATGATGCTATCGCCTGGCAGTACGATAACGAGGCATTACAACGGTGGCAAGATGGCTTAACTGGCTTTCCGATTGTAGATGCCGGCATGCGCCAGCTTCGGCAGACAGGGTTTATGCACAACCGGGTGCGTATGATTGTGGCCTCTTTTTTGGTGAAAGACTTACACCTTGACTGGCGACTAGGTGAGGCACATTTCAAAAACTTGTTAATCGATTACGACAGTGCGGTCAATAATGGTAATTGGCAATGGGCAGCCTCAACCGGCTGTGATGCACAGCCGTATTTTCGTATTTTCAACCCTTGGCGTCAGCAGCAACGCTTCGACCCTGACTGCGCCTATATTAAGCGCTGGCTGCCTGAGCTGCGAGAGTTGAGTGCTAAAGCGATTCATGCGCTTGAACTCAGTGACGAGCAGCCGGCTGGATACCCATCACCAATGGTGAATCATAAAACGGCGGCCGAACAGGCGAAGGCACTGTTTAAAGCCTGTGCTTAAGCAGAATAAACGTAGCTAAAGACCTCGACTACCAACTGCCATTATTCGCCATGCTTGCCCAGGGTTCTTGTGGCGCTAAGGCATCACCGCGCTGTAACAGCTCTATTGAAATGCCATCGGGCGATTTGATAAATGCCATACGACCATCGCGTGGCGGCCTTAGAATACTTACGCCTGCCTGTTGCAGTCTTTCGCATAGGGCATAAATATTGTCGACGCGAAATGCCAGATGCCCAAAACTATCACCTTGGCTGTATTGTTTGCGGTTGCCGTCTGCATCTGGCCAATTATAGGTGAGTTCAATTAATGGCGAAGGACTGTCGAGTAATTTGCTCTGATCGCCGGATGCGACTAAAAAAATCAGTGAAAAACGCCCTTCCTCATAGTCGCTACGACGATGCACCTGAAGCCCAAGCGCGTTACAGTAAAAATCCAGTGACGCGTCTAAATCACTGACGCGAACCATGCTGTGTAAATATTCCATATATCTTTTAGTAGCCTATTATTTGTCTTTGAGGTGGTTGAAAACGCTGTTAATAATAGTTAACGGGCTTAACAAAAATTAAAGTAAACCCTACTAAATATAACCCATAGTAAATATGTTTTTTTGCCGCGCATTTATTTTTTACAGTGCACAATGCCATTTTGGCTATGACAATGTTTTTCACTTTTGAATGTAGACCACTCAGACTCAGTCATGCAAAGTTGCTCTTTGCGCCAGCGTCCGCTGTATTCTACATCATGACAGATATCCGGTGTTTGCGGTTCAATAATAGTTACGCCATTGTTGTGGTGCCAATTGTCTGGCTTGATAGGTTTAACTGGCTTAACAGGTTTATTAGGCTTGTTTGGAATAAGTGGCTGCGTCGATGCTGGGCCGACTTTGGCGGGTAATGGCTTAGCAATATTGGATGATGCTAGCGAGGGGTGTGATAAAAAGATAATGCACACACAGATAAATATACATTTAATACGGCTAACCATCTGAAACATAATAGGCTCCTAGAAATAAACTTCAGCATAATAAATGATAATCTAATAAGACAAACCTAGCTAAAGAAAGTTCATTTAAGCTATGAGATAAACTACCCTAGGTGAATAGCGTGTTTAATTGAAAACTTGCATCGCAAGTTACAAGCCATGCCTCAGTCTCATCAAAGTATCATAATGATTAGAATTATAGATAAAAAATACCTCATAATATAAGCAATACTGAAATACGCAGTAAATGCATAGTTTCTTACTGGATGTTAGTTTTGTTTTAGTAAAGCGTTTTATCCTTATAAATGCAGAAAGATAATATAGGAAGTTGATCTGGGAGTTTGATGTACAAAATCCTAAGGTAAGGATATTCAAACTAGCTGCTGATTGTTGAGATTGCCCCACTTCTTGGAAACGCTTGGTGATATGGGGCAATAGATCTCAAAAGACAGAAAATTGCAGAAATGACTGAAGCTAATCATTTGGGCTCGCAGACAAATACAGGGATTGCGCGGTCGGTGCGAGCTTGATATTCGTCAAAATCAGGGTAAAGACTTAGCAAATGTGGCCATAGTGCGCGCTTTTCATCTTCTGAAATTTGTCGCGCGGTGTAATCGTGCTTTAGCCCGGTGACCATAATATCAATGTCTGGATTGGCTTTAATATTGTGATACCACACCGGATGTTTATCCATACCGCCTTGTGAGGCAACGATCAGTTTTTTATCTACGCCTTGGTCTTGCCATGGCAAGTGAATAAGCGCGACCTCACGGCGTTCGCCAGACTTGCGACCGGTCATGCCGACAATACATATGGGGTAGCCACCTGGGAAGTGCTTCATCAAGCGGCCATTGCTTTTCTTATACACCCATACATTAAATTGGGTATAGCGACGCATTACTTTACGGACCAGCGGCACCCATTTGGCCGGGATCTCATCAACGTCTTCTCGACGTGTTTTAACATAGTCGAATTTATTTTCGCTCATACTTGTTCCTAAATTTATAGATAGTGTCTGATGGCTTACAAGGCAAGCTAATGCCTGATAGTGAATAGCAAGCTAATGCCAGCAAGAAGAAAACCTATTATTACGCAGCAATATTTAAAAAAGTTTTATGCAGTTTGGTTTTTTGTCATCGAATTGTCACAAAACTGACACAAGGACGAAACAAAAGTGCAGCAAACTAGCCTCTTATTTTTCCTAATATGAACCTGACTTACACTATCACTGTCAAGGAGGCATTATGACAGATGATTCTTCAGCCGAACAAGCCGAACAAGCACCATTTACTGCCGAACAGCAACATGAGATTGAAGTAGTAGAGCTAGCCATTCGAGATCTTTGGGATTTAAAAAAAGGCTATGAACAACATAAAGCAGCTGACGCTAAACCACTCAATTTTGATGCGCTTTTACGTCAAGCAAAATACCGTAATCAAGTAATCGATAAACTGTCTAAAGTTAAAAACGCTGATATTGCCAGTATTGCGCTGCGATTAGCAAAAATGGACTTACAAGGTAGCGTGCATATCGATGATGTTAAGGCTCGAATGTTAGGGCATAACCGAGCTGATAATGGTATGGGAGGCATTAGTCAGGCCGTATTGAATGAGAAAATTGAACAAGCAGTGCAACAAAGCCAAGCTATCTTACAGCAGCAATTTTCCAAACGCATCAGCGTTTGGAAATGGGCGTCGTCATTTATAAGCATTCTGTTAGTGCTTAGCATTAGCCTAAATATACAGCCCTATATTCAATCTATGACTGGCGAGAAGGAAATTCTACTCAGTGGGTCAATTCAAACGGATACAGTGTTTAAATCCAACAATACTTACATTTTACAAGAGCCTGTATTTGTAGAGGGTAAAACGAAATTGACGATTGAGGCGGGTGCTACGATTTTTGGTGAGCCAGGCTCAGCATTAATTGTTACGCGTGATGCCCAATTGATTGCTAAAGGGCGAAAAGACGCGCCTATTGTATTCACCTCCAATAAACCAGAGGGGCAAAGAAATCGCGGCGATTGGGGTGGGCTAGTGTTGTTAGGAAATGCACCGGTGAATCGCCAGGGGCAATTAGAAGGCATCGATGCAAATGATCCGCGCGGTGAATTTGGCGGAAGCGACCCTAGCTCTAATTGCGGAAATTTAGAATATGTTAGAGTTGAGTTTGCGGGTTTTGAAACATTTATTGATAACGAACTTAATGGCCTCACTTTGGGCGCATGCGGTAAGGAAACGGTTGTTCGTAATGTTCAGGTGCATAAGTCTCTAGACGATGGCATTGAAGTATTTGGCGGCACTGTAGACCTTAAAAATATTCTCGTTACCGGCGCCGGCGATGATGCATTTGATTGGGATATGGGCTGGACTGGCCGAGTACAATTTCTTGTTGTGCAAATGCACAATGATGATGGCGATAATGCTTTTGAGGGTGATAATTTTAAGCAGAACCCAGATGCCTTACCACGTTCAGCGCCGGTGTTTTATAACGTCACTTTGATTGGCGGTAATTCAACCCAAACCTCACAGCGAGGTATGACATTGCGCCGCGGCTCTGGCGGTGAATTCGGCAATATTCTAATGGTGGGTTTCAGTCGAGAATCTATCGATCTGCGCGGTGAAGCGATTGAGCGGTTGACTCGCTTAGAAACCTTAAATTTTTCTGATTTGATTTTAGACCAAATAAATGATGGTCAGTATTTCGCAGCTGAGCAGGCGGAAGCTGATGATGATAATGGATTTATTGAAGCTGATTATTTTTCTGATGCTCGATTGAATTTTAAATTTGGTATCGATCCGCGATTACCCGCAGCTATATATAATGCTTATAACCCAGAGTTTACTCCCCTAGGGCATTCGCCTGCGCGTGATAGTCTGGCGCGTATTCCTCAAGGTGAATTTTGGGATGAGGGGGCTAATTATATTGGTGCAATTCGCCCGGGTACTGCAATTACTTGGTTAGATGGTTGGACACAGTTTCCATCTTCTTAACGCATAGGTTGGTGTATGTTTTCACTATTGACGGGTAAATATCGAAATATTGTTATTGCAATTGCACTCTTTATTGTGCTCGATGCATCTATTCTTGCAATGAATTTTTATATTGCCTTTGCCCTGAAAGGCGACGCAATCGCTGTATCTCAAGCTGGTCAATTACAGATGATGAGCCAGCGTCTAATGAAGTCCTTATATGAGCTAGAAGTTTCTTTGCGCGATAATGGCGACGTTAATAAGCCCTTTAAAGAGCTTAAGAACACGTATCAAAACTTTGATGAAACTTTGGCAGCGTTTAGGCAGGGCGGTAATACGTATTCACCGACCGGTGAGATCGTGTTTTTAAAGGCTGTTGAGACAGCGCAAGGCGAAGCATTTATCAATAAAATAGATCAAGTCTGGCAGCCGTTTAAAAATTTGATCAACCCTGTAATCAATCTACCAGCACCGGTTAAACAGGCTTGGTTTTTAGATAATCTAGCAGAAGCTGAAATGTATGTTGCGTCAAATAATATTACATTATTAGAAATCTCATCGGATCTTGCTAACTATATGGAGGTATTGGCTAGCAGTAAAGCTGACCGTTTACGCATGGTGCAAACTATTGGTATCAGTTTAGCGATCATAAATTTTATTATTATTATTTATCACTTTATTGGTCAGTTGCGAGAAACAGATGATCAAATTCATTCTGTTAGAGGTGAAACTCGAAAGATATTAGATACCGTTAATGAAGGACTATTTTTGTTAGATCGAGATTTGCGTATTTCAACTGAACATTCTCTCTTTGCAACAAAATTATTTGATGATAGTGATATAGCTAATAAGCGTTTTGAAGAATTATTTAATAATAAAGTCAGCAATGATGACTTAGCAATGATAAGAAAATATTTGCAAGTTTTGCTGGACGGGCAGGTGGATGAATCATTGTTAGATGACTTAAACCCCTTAAAAAATATTCGATTATTAATTGCAAATGAAAAAGGTCAATTTGAAAATAAATATGTCTCGTTTTCATTTAAACGCGCCTATGAAGGAGATCAGGTCAAGCAAATTTTAGTTACTGCGCAAGATATCAGTATTCAAGTTGATTTGAAAGCTAAGTTAGACAAGTTGCAGAGTAGTCAAGGTAACCACATGTCGGTTTTAAGTCGTGTGTTAGATCATAGCCCTAAAGACTTCGTGAACTTCGTCAACGATTCATTGGCGCGATTGCATAAAATCAATGCAATTTTGCAGCAGCCTAGTCGTCGCAGTGATCAATTTAGACAGCAAATTGATCACATCGCCACAGAGCTTCATAAGCTTAAAGGTGAATCTAGCATGATGAATATGCATTCTATTGCTAAAGACACACATACAATGGAAGAGTCTGTAATTGCTTTACGAAAAAAAGATGATGTTGAAGGTGATGACTTTTTACCACTTGCGGTGATGCTGAGAGGTTTGCTCGAAGAGCTAGAGGGTTATGTGAAAGTTGCCGAACAGTTGCAAAATCTTGTAGAAAAATATTCGCAAGAAGAGGATAAAGCTAACGGTATCGTATCAAAGTCTGCCCTTCTGAGCTTAATTGACGGTATCGCTAGTAAACACAACAAAAAAGTGAATCTCAAGTTGAAGCAGCGTGGTAAAGACTATTTGCCTGAATCAATGCTTAGACCGGTTAAAGATATTCTAGTGCAACTGGTTAGAAATTCGGTTACCCATGGTATTGAGCCCATCTCAATGCGCGGAGAAAAGCCAGCTGAAGGTGAACTGTCTATTCAGCTAATTGCTGATGCGAAACAGCTGACCATGACGGTAAGGGATGATGGTAACGGTATCGACTTAGATAAGATACGTGCCCGCGTGGTTGAGATGCAAAAAGCATCTTACACAGAGGTTGTTTCATGGTCTTCAGCACAGTTGCTAAAAATGATTTTCGAACCCGGCTTCTCGACCGCCAGTGAGGTCAATGAAGATGCCGGTCGTGGCTTGGGTATGTTGGCAGTTCGTCAGATGGTACACAAGCTTGGCGGTAAAATTTCGGTTAAAAATGAGCAAGGTGAGTTTTGTAAGTTCATCTTACTATTGCCGATTACTGTTGATAAAAAAGCAATAGTTAACACTGAAAATTCAGTTTAGAGGGAACAGCAATACATGTTGAGATTAATGATAGTTGATGACTCAAACATTATTCGTAAACAAATTGAGCGCTTACATGGCAATTCGTTATTTAAAGTTGTTGCCAGTGCGGCTAATGGTGAACAAGCAGTTGCGGCTTGGCATGAGCATAAGCCTGATGTAGTAACCATGGATATAACTATGCCAGAGATGGATGGTTTGCAGGCGACAAAAGCCTTGTTAGAAAAAGATCCTTATATTCGTATTCTCATTGTTTCGGCACTATCTGATAAAGAAACTGCGATAGAGGCACTTGAGTTGGGTGCACGTGGATTTTTATGCAAGCCCTTTGCTGATGACGAACTTAAATCAGCACTTGAAAAAGTTATCATGGAGTAAAAAGTGGAAGAGAATCAACTTAAAGCTTTAGTTGAGAGTGTGGTAAATTATTTTAATGTCACACGTAATGATGATGTTAGCGTTGGTACGCCATACTTATTGAATGCCGATCAAGCTGAAGATGCCGAGTTTTTATCAGGTATGATTGCAATATCGGGAAATAAAAATGGCTGGTTGCGTTATAGTGCACCGCGTATCATGATTAAACATTTATTGCTCAGCATGGGCGAGTCTGACACTTCTATCGTTAATATGGAAGATATGGTGGGCGAGGTCGCGAATACTATCTCGGGCAATTTACGCAAGCATTTTGGTTCAGAGTTTCTAATTTCAACGCCTAAAGTGGTTTCTGGCAGTGTTAATCAGCAGTTTTCGCAGGGTAATGAGCGCTGCTATGTAGTGCCGCTATATTGGAAACAATATAACTCATCCATCGTCATTTACTTATCATGACTGACCGCGATATCTGTTGCAAAGAAAAGCAGTTAAATTAGCGCTTGTGACTGATAGATTGTTGTTGCTCACGCATTAAGTTTTTGTTGGCACGTTTTTCAGCTTTGCGAGCCTCCAGCGTAGCTAATGCATCACTACCAATGTGACTTTCACCGCGTTGCTTAGCCAACTGGATTTGCTTTTCACGCTCTTTAAACCTGGCTCTTTGTTCCTCGCTGTATTCATCGATACACTGATGACAGCTGACGCCAGCAACGTATTCTGATTTGAGCTTGTCTTCTTCGGTGATCGGGCGACGGCAGGCATGGCATTGATCATAAGCACCTTTTTCAAGTTGGTGAGTGACCGAGACGCGATTGTCAAAGACGAAGCATTCCCCTTGCCACAAAGATTCTTGCGGGTCGACCTCTTCAAGGTATTTTAAAATGCCACCTTCCAAATGGTAGACCTCGTCAAAACCTTGCTGTTTTAAATAGGCAGTAGATTTTTCGCAACGAATGCCGCCGGTACAAAACATCGCCACTTTTTTATGCTGCTCAGGGTCTAAGTTGTTGTTTACGTAATCGGGGAATTCGCGAAAAGTTTTCGTATTTGGGTCTAGCGCGCCCTGAAAAGTACCAATCCCAACTTCATAATCATTGCGCGTATCTATAAGCACAACATCTGGATCAGAAATCAGGGCATTCCAATCCTTTGGCTTCACATAGCTGCCAACCGTGTGATTTGGGTCGATACCTTCGACGCCCATGGTGACAATTTCCTTTTTTAACTTCACCTTAGTGCGATAAAAAGGCATCTCATCATCATAGGATTCTTTATAGCTGAAGCCTGCTAGTCTGGAGTCTTGATTAAGAAACGTAAGCAATTGATCAATGCTTTCGCGGCTGCCGGCGACGGTGCCGTTAATGCCTTCTTCTCCAAGCAATAAGGTGCCTTTGATCTGATGTTTTAATAGGGTGTGTAAAAGTGGTTCGCGCATCTCGAGATAATTTTCAAGACGTACGAAACGATAAAGCGCGCAGACGACTATCGCCCCGCCAATATTATTTAATGCCATGCTATCCTCGCTAACCAGAACGTAAAACTGGTGCTGTGATATGTCGTAAAAAGGCGAGATTATAAACGCCCATGCGCATTATGACCACAGTCATTGCGATTGGTGCCATTAGTTGCGTATAAGCTTTTGCTGGCAATGAAAACGCTCACTGGCAAATATGCATTCGACAGTAAGCCTATAAACAAGAGATTAATACACGATTAAGACGCGACTGAGATTCAACTGACAGTTGACGGATAGGTGGAGGGTTTATTGAAAGCTGAACGCAGTCTGCTTGATTTGCGTTTAGGGCTTGCCGTCTTTTGGGGTGATGGTAATGCCTAAGCGGCGTTGTTCATAGCGGGTGAACAGCATGCTAAAAATAAAAATCAAACAGACAGTGGCGAGTTCCAATTGCGACACAACTCCGTAACGTGGGTCAAATGCGTTCATGACGGCGATAATGAAATACAACATAATCAGAAAGCTGAGCCAGGCGAAGGCTTTGATGTTGCGAATCAACAGTAAGGGTAAGAAAACTAACAACGGTATCGCATTCACCCAAAAGATCACCGTGTTCGCGTTTTTACCCTCGGGCAAAAACGTGTGTGTCACAAGGTAGAGCAACAGGAGTTCGACGGCCACACTGATAATAGTGAGTACATAACTGATGTCTGCTTTAACGGCATAGGCAGGGTTAACCGTAGGTGATTTCATACAACTTATACGTTAGTTATGCAGTTTCAGAGCTAAACTGGCAATGCGCGCGCCTAAGGCCTGGCAAAGCTGCTTCTCATCGTTGCTTAAATTTGTGTCATTGCCCATAGCAACATGGCTAGCGCCGTAGGGTGTGCCACCACTTTGAGTGTGATGGAGGGCCTTTTCACTATAAGGCAAACCACTGATGATCATGCCTTGGTGCAACAAGGGCAACATCATGCTCATTAGCGTGGTTTCTTGACCGCCATGCAAGCTGCTGGTTGAGGTAAAACAGCCGGCGGGTTTATTAATTAAATCGCCTGATAACCATATGTCGCTGGCTTGATCGATAAAGTATTTGAGTGGGGCGGCCATATTGCCAAACCGTGTTGGACTTCCAACAATCAAGCCAGCACATTGACTGAGCTCAGCTTGGCTGCAGTATAGGTCGCCACTCTCAGGTATGCTGGCCGCGCTCGCCTCGGTGTTGCTTGAAACCGCGGGTACGGTTCGTATCTTACAGTCAATGCCAGATANGGTCTCGACGCCAAGCGCGATTTCGGCTGCCATGGCGGCACAAGAGCCATGGCGCGAGTAATACAGAATTAATACATAGGGGGCCATGCGCTAAGATCCTTTTACGAAAGCCATCAAGGGTGATTTATAAAATATCTAATACTGATTCCGGGGGACGACCAATGGCAGCTTTATCACCATTTATCACGATGGGGCGTTGAATCAATTTTGGAAATTTTACCATGGCTTCTAGCAAGGCCTTATCGTCAGCGTTCTTTAGCTGATTATCCTTATAATCGGCCTCACCGCTGCGTACTAATTCACTAACGCTTATGCCAAGCTTTGCAATAATCGCTTGCAGCTCAGCAACGCTTGGCGTTTGTTCTAAATACAACTGTATCTCGGGCTGAATTCCCTGTGCTTCTAACAGTGCAAGCGTTTGACGAGATTTTGAACAGCGAGGATTGTGTAAAATTTGTATAGCGGACATAAAAAAACCTAAGTCGATGCAATTAAGTCGATGCAATGATGCGTAAGATATATACTAAACNCGCTATTATATCAGCTTGCNTCGGCTAAGCTAGTTTACTTGGTGAGAGATCGTATATGAAACATCTGCTGCAGGTTTTGCAACTCAGTATATTATTCAGTCTATTAGTAGCCTGCGGTCAGCCGGCTCAATTTAATTATTTAGACGGCAGCAGCGGCCGCTTTGATCAGCTCAAGGGGCAGTGGACAGTCGTCAACTATTGGGCGGAATGGTGCAAGCCCTGTA
Organism: Pseudomonadales bacterium; assembly: GCA_013215025.1. Classification (NCBI taxonomy): domain Bacteria; kingdom Pseudomonadati; phylum Pseudomonadota; class Gammaproteobacteria; order Pseudomonadales; species Pseudomonadales bacterium. The sequence continues at coordinate 69,469 of JABSRR010000001.1, read as the reverse complement.
TCAAGGAAATACCCGAGTTGAACGCCTTAGATGCGAGCAGAGACGATATTGTGGTGCTTGGCATTAACTACGATCAACCTGAGCGAGCATTATTATTGCAGCAGGCAAGGGATTTAAATATTGCATTTCAGAATATTGTTGCGGCGGAGTCGGCGGTAAGTTTTGCTGAATATTTTCAGTATGACAAACCTGTGGCATTACCAACCACGCTGATTATTGACCCTGAGCTGAATGTGATTGACATCTTACGAGGCCCACAAGACAAAGCTAGCTTACTGGCGCGTATCGAACAAGCTGAAATGTCGCCAACAGGCATCGAGTCAGCCAATATAGAGCCAGAAAACTAGAGCAAACTGAATAATAAACATCCAGCGGTCTAAGCCTTCTCTGCATGTATAGGCGGTTCATGCTGGGGGTTCAAACTTGCCGCCAATGCTGCATAAGGTCGTAAGCTAAAGCCCGATAATACAGCCGCCAGTGAACAGCATACAAAGCCGCAGGCCGCTAGCGCTAAGCCAAGCGCTGACGCGGCGTAAGCTGAAAATACATAATCAGCAAGCCAACCAATCAGCATTGGGCCAAAGACCAAGCCAAACACATTGCCCATAAACAATAACACCGCTGAAACTTGGGCACGCATTTGGTTGGGGCTGATAATGTGAAGTGCGGCAATCGACACACCAAAGTAGGCGTTTAACAAAAATACGCAGGGAATAGCCAATAGCTGTGCTAACCATAGCTGATCAGCGAGAGGCGCAAAACCAGCAGGCAGAACCCAGGCGATGCTTACTATCCACAGCACTCGCAGGCTAGCATCTTGATAACCACGCTTGACTAACCAAGACGCAAAAAATGCACCAAACAGAGTGCCACATGAGCCAGCCAGCAAATACAGCATGCCAAAAGGTTTAGCTAATTCGTATGCCGGTACTGAAAAACGGCGGCTCATATGTTCAACAAACCACATCATAAAACCATAGCCGACGATTGCTAGCAGGCCAATTGTTATAAAAATGTTCAGGTATACACGCCGGTGCTGACCGAGATAAGCAAGCATTTGTCCTAGCTGCATGGTTTGCATGTGATCTGATGGTTCAGTTGACAATGGCTTGGCTAAGCCCTGTCGTTTAGGCTCTTGCATCGCATAAATAGCCGCTGCCAGCAGCAAACCCGGTAAGCCAACAATCATAAACGTGGCTTGCCAGGGTGCCAGTGCACCAATAAACGGCAAAGAGAGCTGGTCTAGCTCGACCAGCCAACTATACACCCAGCCACCGAGTGAGTAAGAAATACCAATGCCCACCGGTATGCCGAGTGTAAAAATAGACATAATAGTTGGCAGTTTTTGCGGGCTGAAATAGTCGCTTAACAAGGAGTGCGCCGGCGGTGATAGAGCGGCCTCACCGACGCCAACCCCCATGCGGGCTGCAAATAAGGAGAAAAAGCCACTCGCTAAGCCACAAACAAAAGTCATGATGGACCAAAAAGCTGTGCCTACTGCAATAATATTTTTACGATTACTGCGGTCGGCTAAGATGCCAATGGGAATGCCTAAAAAAGTATAGAGCAGAGAAAAGGCGACACCATTAAGCACGCCATACTGAAAATCGTTGATTTGAAATTCTTCACGAATAGGACCGACCAGAATAGCCATAATATTGCGATCGATGAATGACAAGATGTATGCCATCAGTAATAGGCTAAGAAGTACATAGCCGTTGTAAGAGAGTGTTGAAAAACGTTTGCTTAGCATAGTTGAGAAAAACATAGTTGAGAAAAACACAGTTGAGAAAAAAGAGTCTACGGCGTCATTGCGGTTGGCGTAAGTTCAGACCTGGCTAGATGACTATTGAGCATATCACTTTTGCGGGAGTAGAGCCTGAAAAAAGCTTTGAGACAGGCAAGGTCATGAAAAAAGTAGATCTTTCAGATATCGTCATACAAAGCTAGATACCACAAAGATTGAGATGCCTAGGTATAAGAATCAAAATACGGCCAAGTACAGATAATTTTTGGCAAGTCAGCTGACAGCCTACTGCTCAACTGTATGTATCATCACTGTACGAATATTCACGCTAGCAAAAAGCTCAGCAATGCCCAAGCTCTAACTAAGCTTGGGCTTATAGCAAGTAAAACATACTGTAATGCTGCGTCGACAGTTTTGAAGCGTCTTATGTTTGAAGCATTGTTGATTTAATGCGCAATTGATTTAATGCGCAGTTGATTTAAAGCGCAGTTGAGTTGAGGCGCAATATGAGTGTCTCATCGCGCCTTGAGTTATATGACTTTTCGCCAACCTATCTAGCTATCCCAATAACTGTAACTTTATAAATATCTCAGCTTGGGTTTTGCTATCTAGTTATTACTACATGCGAGTTCTTGCAGGCTTATCCAAAAAGACGTTGTTGCGATCGTCTATTTGGATATTGGCTGGCATCGCTAAGATTAATTAGACAAAAAAGCTCATTTCGTGACCCAGTCGGCATTTGGGATCTTGCTGCGCATCAAATGCGGACGTGCATTTGGTGATTTCGCCACCATTGTTTAAAAACTCTTCAATTTTACTGGCAATATCGTCGCGGTCTTTTTTGCGATCATCAATTGAGTGAGTATGGCTGCTGTGGGCTGAATGCGACATAAATTTCAATTCCTTCTGCTGTTAACAAAAAAACTGTAAACAGTTTATTCACTGTCTGTGACAGTTTTGTGATTATTATTATGCTAAACCGACTCCAAACGGTTGATTTGAAGTTATCGATCTGGGCATAGCTTGTCAAGTTTTTTCATGCAAGCATCGTTCCGTTTTTTTGTGATTACCGAGCGTTTAGAATCAGGGCTTTAGGCTTATCAATTGCTAGAGGCTGTGCTTTAATATCGCACCTTATCTCAATAATAATCTTAAGAGTTTAATCATGTACGATTACATTATTGTCGGTGGTGGTAGTGCAGGCTGTGTCCTCGCTAATCGTCTTTCAAAAGACCCTAAACACCAAGTTTTGTTGCTTGAGGCTGGCCCTAAAGACAGCAACCCCATGATTCATATGCCGGGTGGCTGTGCCGAAGTGCTTAAGTCTGACAAGCTCAATTGGAAGTTCGTCTCTACTGCTCAAAAACAAGCGGGTAATGCACGTTACGAGATTCCCAGAGGTAAAACCTTGGGTGGTTCAAGTTCATCTAACGGTATGGTATACATTCGCGGCCATGCTCGCGACTATGATCGCTGGAGTGAGGCGGGTAATTCAGGCTGGTCTTATCAAGAAGTTTTGCCATTATTTAAGCGTGCTGAAGACTTCAATCGCGGCGCAAATGAATTTCACGGTGCCGGAGGCGAGCTGTATGTAAGTGAAGCGCCTAGTGATAATCCATTATTTGATTTATTTGTGAATGCCGGCGTTGAGGCAGGTTATCCTGCGAATGACGACTTTAATGGTGCGCAACAAGAGGGCATTGGTCGTTTTCACTGCACAATCAAAGACGGCAAGCGCTGGAGCAGTGCGTCAGCATTTTTACGCCCAGCCATGCAGCGTGAGAACTTAACCGTTATTTGCGATGCCTTGGTGACTAAAGTGGTGATGGATGACGATACTGCGGTAGCAGTTGAGTATCGCCGTAAAAATAAACGATTAACGGTTCGCGCAACCAAAGAAATTGTGATCAGTGCTGGCGCGATCAAATCGCCGCATATTTTGCAGTTGTCAGGCATTGGCGATAGTCAAGAACTTGCAGCAGCAGGCATAAAGAGCAGTCATAATTTACCAGGCGTGGGTAAAAACTTACAAGATCATTTGGATTGGATTTTTCGCTATACCATCAAACAGCCGTTAAGTATGAACGGTCAAGACAAATTCCCACACAATTTAAAAGTGGCTTGGGATTATTTTGTACACAAACGCGGTATCGCTGCCTGCAACAATATTGAAGCGGGTGGTTTTATTAAATCGCAGCCAGAGGTTGAGCATCCCGATATTCAGTTGCACTTTGTCCCCTGTAATATGACCGGATTAACCGAGCCTTTACCGCCCGAGCATGGAGTTACTATGCACGCCTGTAATCTGCGCCCATACTCGCATGGCACGGTGAAAGCGGTGGACAATGACCCAAGTTCTAACCCAGAAGTCGATTTTGGCTTTATGAGCGACGAGCGTGATCAGCAAGTGATGATAGATGCATTTAAAGCACTGCGCCGTATTGCAGCTTCAAGTGCTTGGGGCGGTATGATTGACGAAGAGGTTGCGCCGGGCAAACATGTGCAAACCGATGCAGAGATTCTTGCTGCGATTGCGAACAATACGGAAACAGTTTATCACCCTGTGGGCACCTGTAAGATGGGTCAGGATGAGATGGCGGTAGTGGACGAGCGCTTGCGCGTGCGCGGGCTGAAAAATCTTCGTGTTGCTGATGCCTCGATTATCCCATCGGTAGTGTCGGGCAACACCAATGCTCCGTCGATGATGATTGGCGAAAAATGTGCTGAGATGCTATTGGTCGATAATGCTTAAAATAAACAACGCTAAAAAATTTGAAGTGTTGATTGAACTATTTGCGCGCATACCACTCTTACCTATTGATAGTGGTAAGGAATATACTCCCCTAGTATATTCCGCGCGTTAGGATAAACGCGTATTTTTTCGCCGGCACTGGTTTCAGTGCCGGTTTTTTTATGCCTGATGCCGGCTATGTTAAAATCGAAAACGCCAGCTATTTTTCAAACGCTAGCTGCCAAGCTTCATAACCACCGTCGAGGCTATAACAATCGGCAAAGCCTTGTTCAGCCAAATACCCAGCCGCTTGTTGGCTAGAATTACCGTGATAGCAACAGACAATAAGCGGTATTTGCTTCTCTTGCTGTGCGACAAACTCGGCTAGGTTATCGTTATTTAATGCAATAGCATTTGGCATATGCCCATTCGCGTATGACTGTGCGTCACGAATGTCAGCTATGGTGCATGGGCCATCGGCAATGATAGCCTGGGCTTGGGTAACAGATATGCGTTGAAAGTTCATAGGTTTTCGCTGAGGTTCTGAATCGATTCACTTATCATAGCGTAATCGACGCAGCGCAGATAGCTATGCCAACAGTTTAGCGGGAGCTGCGCGCTGGCGCATTCGTTTATAATTTAATACGCAAGGATTTATGGCCAACTTAAAACCCGATAGCTTAGCTAGATTATCTCAGCAGCAGCAGCGAGGCATTTTGCGCATTGCTGCGGCGAGCGAATCTGCAGCGATTGCGCTATGGCAATCCCTATGGCCGACGCTACAGCAGTTTTACGCCTTAAAACCCGATAAACAGCCTGGCGGCTTGCTACTACAGGGACTTAGTTACAGCGATAGTTTGTTTACTGCTGTACCGGCACATACGATCAATCAGTCGCGGCGCTTCCTTGGTCAAGACGCTCGTGTCGTGCTATTCAATGCGTTTCAGGGTTTGAACCCTAATATACTGGCCATGCTGACTGGCACGGTTCAGCAAGGCGGTCTATTAGTCATACTGACGCCAGACGACAGCAGTTGGCCGCAATTTCCCGACCCTGATACCTACAAACTAACATCGGGCTTTGATTTATCGACAGCAATTTCGGTACCGCGCTTCACCCAGCGTATTATTGAAAGTTTTGCAGCTTTGCTGGATCAGTATTTTTATCTCTCGCATCTTAGCGATGTGCCTGTGGACTTTTGCGGCAGCTTCGCAACATCGCTTGATACTGCTGCAGCTTCGACACAGCAAGCAGCCAGCTTAGATGCACTGTTAGAGCACCTTGATGACGCCACAATAGCCTCTGCCAGTGTGATACTAGGTGACAGGGGACGTGGTAAGTCGGCATTACTGGGTATGCTGTTTAGTGCGCTGCATAGGCAACATCCCGGCGCTAAAATTATCATCACGGCGCAACATCAGAGTGCCTTACAGAGCGTGTTTAGGCACTGCGATTCTCAGCATATAAACATTTGTGAGCAGGCTTTTTTACCCATTGATCAATGCATTATGGCGCTTGATCAAGGGTCACAAGCGGGCTTTGACTTCCTGATTATTGATGAGGCAGCCAGCATCGCACTGCAGTGTTTAGACTTATTAAGCAATGCTGCAAAACACATTATTTTTGCTACCACTGTCGCAGGTTATGAGGGGCATGGTCGCGGCTTTGCGATTAAATTCGAGCAGCAGCTCGCACAGCGCTATGCTAATCGTCTGCTCAAGCTGAATATGTCATATGCGTTTCGATATCGCGCGGATGATGCGCTGGAGCGTTGGATCAACCAACTTTGCTTGTTAAAGCTGCCTGAGACCCTGCCGCGACTGCAACAGTGCCAGCAGCCAAAGTTTATCCAGTTATCGCAATCACAGCTGTCTCAGGATGAGAGTCTGTTTGCGGCCGTGTTTGCCGTTTTACTCGAAGCCCACTATCAAACCTCGGCTGATGATGTGCGGCTGATGCTTGACGATAGCCAGCTTAAAATTTTTGTTGCCTACCATGATTGTCTGCAGGCCGAAACGATTGTTGCGGCAGCCGTAGTGATGGCCGAAGGGTGTTTTCCTCAGCATGCAATAGACAGTTTTGTTGCACAGCCGCGCCGATTTCGTGGGCATTTGCTGCCGCAGCAACTAGCAATGTTCAGCGATTATCAATGGTTATCACTGCGCTTTTGGCGGGTGATGCGTATTGCCACATTATCAGCTTATCGACGGCAAGGGCTTGGTCAGGCAATGCTGGGCTTTTTAAAAGCCAATCTAACGCCACAGGGCGTGCTCGGTGCTAGCTTTGCCTATGATCCTGCAGTATTGCAGTTTTGGCAATCTTGCGGTTATCAGGTCTGCCAATTAGGCAGTAAAAAAGAGTCTAATAGCGGTGCATTCACTGTGTTAGTAGTAGCAACTGATAGTTTGCAGCAAGCAAACCTAGCTGCATTATGGCAGCAACACCGTCAAGCTTTACGCAAAGCACTTTGGCTGCGAATGCGTTATCAATCTGATTTAACGCCTGCGGTATTCGCCCAGCTAGGTCAGCAACTTGAGTTTACAGCAGCCGAGGGCTTTGATTTATGCAAAGCCGAGATTCATCAGCTGCAGCGGTTTTTGCAGCAACAAGCCACGTTGTTTCAGGTGCGGGCTGCCTTCACGAGTGCATTACTCAGTTGGTGCCGGCACCCATTACCTCCATCAGTCGCGCAGCCCTCAGGCGAGCTCAGCAATGCACCGTTAGCTAATCTTCAACTGGAGCAGATTCTGCAGCAAATATTTATTGGTAATCATGCGGCCAGCGACTATTATGCACAGCTTCAGGTCGACGGATTTAAGACATTTCAGGCACTCTGCCGTAAATGGTTAGCACCTCGATTGGCGCTGTTTTTACAACAGCCCATAAACGATAAGGAATCAACAGATGTCATCAGTATTTAGTCAAATTATGCAGGGTCAGTTGCCAGGGCATTTTGTCTATCAAGATGAGATAGCTATTGCGATTATGACAATTCAACCGGTGCAGCCAGGTCATGTGCTGGTGATTCCGCGCCAAGAAATTGATCATTTTGATGATTTGCCTGGCGATGTGGCGGCTCACCTTATGCAGCTATCGCAGCGCGTGACAAAGGCGATAAAGCAGGCCTATCCTTGTTTGCGGGTCAGTCTTGTGATTGCTGGTTTAGAAGTGCCGCATACCCATATTCATTTAATTCCGATAAACCGTCTTGAGGATATCAGTTTTCAAAATTTGGCGTTTGCTGAGTCGGATGACTTGGCAGCGGCTGCGGCTAAGATTGCTGCGCATCTATAACTGTGTTGATTAAAACCTTGTTCATCAAAGCCCGTATTGGGAAATAAATCGTGAATCTGAATTTTCAATTAATCCTGTGGTTTATTCTATTAGGGCTTAGCCCACAGGTGTGCAGCGATAGCAAAAATTCTGAGCCAGATCCCTGGCAAGGCTTTAATCGCTCGGTGTTTGCGTTTAATGAAGCGGCTGATCAATATTTATTAAGGCCGGTGGCAGTTGGCTATAACTGGTTATTGCCAACACCGCTTAATAATGGCTTAAGCAATGCCTTTGCCAATACCTTCGAAGTTAACACCATGCTGAATTCTGGTCTGCAAGCCAAGCCTAAAAATCTATCGCTGAGTTTTGCGCGTTTCGCGATCAATTCTACGCTGGGTTTCTTTGGCCTGTTTGATGTGGCTTCTGAGTTAGGTATCTATGCCGATGAGGAAGACTTTGGTCAAACTTTCGCGGTTTGGGGTGTCGATGCCGGCCCCTATCTGGTGCTACCGTTGTTTGGGCCTTCAACGGTTAGAGATGCTGCCGGGTTGATACCCAATCTATATGTTAACCCACTGGTGAATTTGAATAATGACTCTTTAGTTAACTATGGCCGTATCGGGCTATATTTTATTGATTCACGCGCGGATGTGATTGCAGCTGAAACGCTCATTACCGGCGACAGATATATTTTTCTCCGCGATGCGTTTTTGCAAAACCGCGATTTTCTGATTAGCGATGGACTCATAGAAGATAGCTTTGGCGATGATCTTGATGATGACAACTGGCTCGATGATGAATTTTGATCAAGCGCAACAGCTGCTGCTTCAAGTCGCGGCTTAGCGACTGAATTTTTCTTCCAGTGTCTGTTGGTCTTTTACAAATGCTTGGATGCCTTGCGCGAGCTTTTCATTAGCCATATTGTCATTTGCTAAGGCAAAACGAAATTCAGCTTCACTGATCGGCTCTTGAGCGCAGAAAGCAATATTCTTGCCCAGTTTTTCGGGCACATAGACGTCGCTTTGTTTCAGTTGCTCAAGTAAGGAGGGGCTGATGGTTAATTTATCACAGCCTGCTAATGCCTTAACTTGCTCAATATTCCGAAAGCTTGCACCCATCACGATCGTGTCAAAACCAGCACCTTTATAGTACTGATAGATTTCACGCACAGATTTCACCCCAGGGTCCTGATCTGCAGCAAAGTGCTCAACACCTTGCTGTGCTTTATACCAATCGGTAATGCGGCCGACAAAAGGTGAGATTAAAGTAGCTTGCACATCGGCCGCGGCGCGGGCCTGCGCCATCGAGAATAATAAAGTGATATTGCAGGCCAGTCCCTCTTGCTCCAATACCTTGGCCGCTTGGATGCCTTCCCAGGTGGCAGCGATTTTTAATAAAATTCGACTCGAGTCAATGCCCAGCTGCTTGTAAAGCGCAATGATGCGTCGTCCGCGCTCAATGGTTGCCTGTTGGTTAAAGCTTAAGCGAGCATCAATCTCGGTTGATACCACACCGCTAATTTTGCTGAGAATATCTCGGCCAATCAGGGTGGCAAATTTATCACAGGCAAGGCTGGGGTCGCCATCGGCAAAGCTTTTTGCCTCTGCTAGATATTTATCATAACCCTCAAGTTCACTGGCTTTGAGCATTAGAGAGGGGTTGGTGGTGGCATCCATCGGTTTAAACTGATGAATCGCTTCAATATCACCGGTATCTGCGACGATAGTCGTATATTGTTGTAACTGTTCTAAACTATTCGCCGTCATAAGACTTCCATATTTCCTTATTGTTGTATCAAAACATTATTGCTCGGTCATGATTGAGGCATTAATCCGCTTTCATGATCGACAAAATGGCTGGCAGCAAGCAAGGTTTGCGCATTGGCACCAGGCTGATTGGCGTTTTCACTGAGAAAGCGCCTATATTGTTTAGCACCTTTCATGCCATTAAATAAGCCCAGCATATGTCGGGTGATATGATGCAGACGTGTGCCGCGTTGCAGCTCCTGCTCGATATACGGCAACATGGCATGGATGACATCATGACGCGAAATAGATGGCTTATGCTGCTGAAATAGCTGATGGTCAACCTGCTGTAATAACCAAGGATGTTGATAGGCAGCTCGGCCAATCATGACGCCATGGCAGGCAGATAACTGCTCACCAGCTTGCTGTAAATCAACAATACCGCCATTGACAATAAATTGCGCATCGGGGAAATACTCACAAAGTCTGTGAACGCGGGTATAATCAAGCGGTGGAATTTCGCGATTTTGTTTCGGGCTCAAACCACTGAGCCAAGCTTTTCTGGCATGCACAATAAACACGCGGCAGCCTGATGCATATAATGTCTCAATAAAGTGCAGCAAAAACTCGAAAGAGTCATTGTGGTCAATTCCGGTGCGACACTTGATGCTTATAAGCCGTTGATGGCTATTTTCCTGCATGGCTTGAAAGCAGTCTGCCACCAACTTGGGTTCTGCCATCAGACAGGCGCCGAAACGACCGGATTGCACACGATCGGAAGGGCAGCCAACATTCAAATTGTATTCGTCGTATGCGAATGCATTGGCGAGCTGAATCGACTCGGCTAAAGCTTGAGGGTCAGAACCGCCGAGCTGCAATGCCACTGGCTGCTGGTTGCTAGATGTCTCAAGATAGCGTTCAGCATCACCATGCAAGATAGCACCAGTAGTCACCATCTCAGTATAAAGTCGAGCGGATTTACTCAGCAAGCGATGAAAATAGCGGCAGTGACGGTCGGTCCAATCGATCATCGGGGCAACACAAAAGCGATGATCGAGCTGTGATGATTGGTCGGCATGGATTATTGACATGGTGAAGTATTAGTAGAAATTATCAAAGCTATGCAGGAAAGTTTGTCGAGCTGAACTATAGCAATAATTGTAGCTGAAGTATAAGAGCAGGCCGATAATGGCAAAATGGGATAATTTGGTGCTACATAATAAAAAAAGCACCATAATGGTGCTAAAGCTTGGTTAATAGGAGATGTATACTCGCTGCCACTGGCCCTGTTGGCGAAGCAAAAGCTAGGTGTGCAGCTTAGACTAGAAAACTGGGTAGTAAAAAGTGCTAGCAAGACGGATCATAATTAGCAAGCGATAAGGGAAAAACTGCCAAATCGAGATCGAAGCTCAGATCACGTCTTAGGCATAGCGCGGCTGGCCGCGGTATAAACCCTTAAACTCACCCTCGTCGCTAAAACGCGGGTATAGCTTACCTTTATACTCAATCATTTCCTGCTGTGAATTTGTGTTGACTGGCGCTGGTGCCACTTGTGTTGCTGCAACTACTGGAGTTTCAACGGGTTTTGCATTGGGCGGGTTAAGATTAACTACCTTTTGCGGCGCAGTGGCGACTGCATCGAGTTGGCTGCCGGCCATGCTCGCAAGCACGTTGTAAGCGCTGGCTAATTCAACAGAGTCGGTTAATTCGATATATTCTTTAATCATTTCTAAAAACTGCGGATGAGACAGTTTTAACTTAACCCCAAGCTCCTCTTGAATGACAGCAATACATACACGCGCATGCGAAATCGCAGTCGGGTTTAGCATCCAATTTTTATCAGACATAAAGAACCTCGTCTATGTCAGTTTTAGGGTGGAGAAAATGCCCAGCTAAGCTCATAAGCAAGGCTTTGATTTAAGTTGAGCAAATGCTATGCCATAATTAAGCCTCTGGAAACTTTTGAGCAAATTTATGTCACCCAGTTATCGTCTGATTATTGATTGCCCTGATCGAGTGGGCATTGTTGCCGAGGTTTCGGCGTTTATTGCGCAACATCATGGCTGGCTGCTCGAAGCCAGCTACCATAGCGATCAAGAGACCGGTCGCTTTTATATGCGAAATGAGATTAAAGTGGATTCGCTGGATCTGACTTTGTCGGAATTTAGGCAGCAGTTTGCGGCACTGGCGCAGCGTTTTGATATGCAGTGGCGTTTAACTGAGTCGCAGCAAGCGAAAAAAATGTTGATACTTGCCAGCCATGCCTCGCACTGCTTGGCTGATTTACTTCATCGATGGCATTCAGGTGATCTTGCCTGTGATATACCAGCAGTGGTTTCAAATCATGAAAATCTTCGCGAGATGGTAGAATGGCATGATATTCCGTTCCATTATGTGCCATTTCCAAAAGCCGATAAAGCTGCGGCGTTTGCGGAGGTAGCAAGCTATATCGATCACTATCAAGCAGACTTTACCGTGCTTGCGCGTTTTATGCAGATTATGCCAAATACGCTGTGTGAAGCCTATGCGGGACAAATGATAAATATTCATCATAGCTTCCTGCCTTCCTTTATTGGTGCTAACCCTTATCAAAAAGCGTATGAGCGCGGGGTAAAATTGATTGGTGCGACTTGTCATTATGTTACTGGCCAGTTAGATGAGGGGCCGATTATTGAGCAAGATGTGGTAAGGGTGTCTCACCGCCACAGCAAGCAAGATATGGTCAGACTGGGCAAAGATGTTGAGAGTGATGTATTAGCTCGTGGTGTTCGCTTACATATTGAAGATCGTGTAATTATCAGTGGTAATAAAACTGTTATCCTAGATTAATCGCGTCAGCCAACAGCTAGGTAGAATATGACAAGAAACTCATAAAAAGCGGGATTGTTGTCATATATTTGTCATATAAGTGTAGTTTACTGAGTGTTATAAGGTATTAACGAATTCGCGTTGTACTATGACAGATTAAAGGTAATCAATTAGCCATGCAGGGTGTTAAGGTTTTGATTGTTGATGATGAGTCAGCAATCCGCGATATGGTAAGAATGGGTCTTGAGATGGCAGAGTTTGACTGCTTTGAGGCCGCAGATATACATCAAGCTTATGCGCAGGTTCATGACTGTGCACCTGATGTGATCTTGTTAGACTGGATGCTGCCAGGCGGCAGTGGCTTAGAACTTTTGCGACGAATTCGCAAAGACGAGCTGACTGCGCAAATTCCAGTTATTATGCTAACTGCAAAAACCTCTGAAGATAATAAGATTCAAGGTCTCGATGTTGGTGCCGACGACTATATCACCAAGCCGTTTTCGCCACGTGAGTTGATCTCGCGCTTAAAAGCGGTGATGCGCCGCTCAGGTAAGCTACAAAATAGCGACTTTATCGAAGTCGACGGCCTTAAACTGGATCACGGTAGTCATCGTGTAACCGTCGATGGTCAAGACATCAATATGGGTCCAACCGAATATAAGCTGCTCAATTTTTTCATGACCCATCAAAACCGTGTTTACTCTCGTGGCCAGCTACTTGATCATGTCTGGGGTAATAGTGTGTATGTGGAAGAGCGCACGGTTGATGTGCATATCAGACGCTTACGGAAGGCCCTGCAGTCAGTGGCGGTGGATCGCGATTATGGTAATTTAGTGCAAACCGTGCGAGGCGCCGGTTATCGATTTTCAGCCGTTGCGCATTAACCCTCATGACGCTCTAGTCGCTGTTTATCACTCCCGAATCGCTGATCTAAGAACTATTTCTAAACTCAAGACAGCGTTCATTTTTTCTGCTATTTGCTAGCTGTATACGCTGTTATTCGTGGCGCTCAGTTTTGTTGCAAGGTAGAATCACTTGCCTAATTCAAGACACAGACTATGAAGCAAAGACATTGGACCAAAGAGCTGAGCCGCATCCTGATTTTATTGGCGATAGGTGGCTTGATCGGCTTAGTTTCAGGCTATTTATGGTTAAGCTTGTTTCTTTTTGCTGGCGCCTATATTGGCTGGAGTCTATGGCAGCTAAAGCGCATCGATGATTGGCTTAGGCGCAATGATGACTCACACCCGCCAGAAACTATCGGCTTTTGGGGTATAGTCTGTGACCGATTATTTTACTTTCAGCGCAAGCATCAGCGCGCCAAAGCACAGCTGCGTCACGAGCTAGACCAATTCCAAAATTCACTTTCATCACTATCAGAGGCAGTTGTATTAGTTGATGAGCAAGGTTTGATTGCCTGGTGTAATGCTTCTGCGCAGCGCAACCTCGGTTTAAGATTTCCCAGTGATGAAGGGCAGTCAATTCTTAACTTTCTGCGTGACCCAAGTTTTATTGCCTTTTATGAGTCTGAAGGCAAAGATAATGAGCAGGTGCAAATCGCTGCGCCAGTGGATAATGATCGCATGTTGGCGGTGCAGATTTCACATTTTGGCGACGGCAATCGTTTAATATTTGCGCGTGATATCACAGAGATTCAGCGCTTAGAGCAAATGCGGCTGGATTTTGTCTCCAATGTCTCGCATGAATTGCGCACGCCCCTTACGGTGTTAATGGGTTATATCGAGAATTTCGAGCAGTTTAGCGCGGAGCTGCCGCGAATGGCAGCTCCGCTGCAGCAGATGTCTCAGCATGCCTTACGTATGGAAAGTTTGTTACGCGATTTATTAGAGTTATCTCGCTTAGATACCTTGCCACACGAAATGCATAACACCGTAGTATCTATGCCTCGGCTTGTGCAGATGGTTTGTGATGAAGCGAGATTGTCCAGTGTTGGGGCAGGGCGCCAGATTGTAATGACGGCGCCTGAAGAGCTGATCATATTCGGCAAGCAAAGTGAGTTGCACATAGCCATGCTGAATTTGATTATCAATGCGTTAAAATACTCGCCTGCCGATACGATAGTCGAAGTGGCATTGCTTCAGTTAGATACTGGGCTTGAGTTTTCTGTGCTAGATCATGGCGTAGGCATTGATCTTCTCCATATACCGCGCTTAACCGAGCGATTTTATCGGGTTGACCCTAGTCGAGCTAACGATCGTGGTGGCACAGGCCTTGGTTTGGCTTTGGTAAAGCGAGTTTTATCTCACCACGATGCCGAGCTTGTGGTGAGTAGTCAGCTGGGCAAAGGCAGCCGCTTTAGCTTTGTTATTCCTGCGCACCGAATCACGCAAGCTGTGAATATTGATCAGCTTTCTCGCCAGCTTCAGCAATAAAGCTTTATTTGGCCTGGGCTTTCACCGGTTCGCTACCAGTTCGCCACCAGTTCATCCACTGGTTCACCAATACGCCGGTTTTTTACTGGTCATCTTGATTGCCATCTCCTGCTATTAATAAACACCGCGGCGCCGTAGCTGCTACTCATAATCATAGCTTGTCATAATTGCTGTCATAAACGCCTTAATAGCCAGCATAATATGCCATTTTTAGTGCAAAGCTTCTAGGTGGAGTTTTTATAAGCTATTGAAAAATATTCATTTTTTAAAAATTTCTTATCTATTGTGAAAAAATTATTAATTGTCATAAAACTGTAACAAAAGTTTCACATAATGCCCCTCGTTCAATGCAGTATTTAATTTTAACGCCTTTATAGGAACGTCATTATGAAAAAAATAACCCTCACTCTAGCTGCAGCCTCGGTAATGGCCGCTAATGTAGCGATTGCTGATGCGAAAGTTTACGGTAAGGTTAATCTTTCGGTAAACCAAGTTGAAGAAAAAGCCGACAAGGAAACCGTTGAAGATAATTTACAGCTGGTTTCACATGCATCTCGTTTGGGCTTTAAAGGAGACACTGCGATTACTGAGAGCCTGAAAGCATTAGCAAAGGTTGAATATGAAGTAGCCGCAGATGGTGACCTGTTTGGCGAGAATACTGAAAATGTTTTCAAGGCACGCAATGTGTATGTTGGTGTTGAGGGTGATAGCTGGGGTCAGGTGATTGCTGGCCGTGCTGATACGCCTGTTAAAACGTTGGGTAAAAAAGTTGAAGTCTTTAATGACTACTTTCTTGGCGATATCAAAAACGCCCTAGAAGGTGAGAATCGTGTAAGCAATATGATTCAATATGCGTCGCCGACTATGTCTGGTTTTACCGTATATGCGATGGGCGTTCTGGGTGAAGAAGATGGCGTTACTGATGGTGAAGATCGTGACAGTGTTGATGGTTTTTCTGTAGTTGCCGATTATTCAGCCGATATTTTCAGTGTCGGTTTAGGCTATGACAGTGACGTTGATAAGCGTGATTTATTACGTTTAGCTGGTAATGTTGCAGTCACCGATGCGGTAACCTTGGGTGCGCTATATCAGACATCTGAAATTAATGATGAAGATGAGAACGGTGTTGCTGATGAATCTGGCTATGCCTTGTCTGTTGCCTGGAAAATTGATAGCTGGAAGCTGAAAGCGCAGTATGCTGCAGCTGATATCGATAAAGATGCCGATGACGATGCTGAAAAAACTAGCCTAGTATTAGGTGCGGATTACAAATTAGCAAAAGCAACCAAAGTATATGGTTATTTTGCCGCGGATGAGCAAACGGATACCGCTGGCGTTAAGGATGAGCAGTCGACATTTGGCTTAGGTCTAGAACACAAGTTTTAAGGCTTTTTAGTTATCAGTCAGTGGCGTTTGTCACTGACTGTCATATAGATGTCATAAAAGTGTAGTAATTTGATCATTGTTGATCACAGTTATTAATTAGGATTGAAAATTATGAAATTTAAACAGTTTATTGCCCGCAGCGCGGTAGCTGCTAGTGTGCTAGCCTCGGGTTTTGCATTTGCTGAAGCAAAAGTTGATGCCGGTATTCCTGCTTATCAAAAAGCCAGTGGTGTATCAGGTAACCTATCATCAGTTGGTTCAGATACCTTGGCCAATTTGATGACGCTTTGGGCTGAAGAATTCAAGCGTAACTACCCGAATGTCAATATTCAAATTCAAGCAGCGGGTTCATCAACTGCGCCTCCAGCCTTAACCGAGGGCACTTCAAACCTTGGTCCTATGAGTCGCAAAATGAAGGACAAAGAAATCGAAGCGTTTGAGAAAAAATTTGGCTACAAGCCAACGCCAATTCCTGTCGCTATCGACGCGCTTGCTGTGTATGTACACAAAGATAATCCTATTCAGGGTATGAGTATTGCCGACGTCGATGCCGTATTCTCATCAACCCGCAAATGTGGTGCAACCGCAAATATTGAGACTTGGGGTCAGCTAGGTTTGGCCGATGCTTGGGATAAGCGTACCATCCAAATGTTTGGTCGTAACTCAGTTTCCGGTACTTATGGCTATTTTAAAAAGAAAGGCCTATGTAAAGGTGATTTTAAAAATAATGTGAATGAGCAACCGGGTTCTGCTTCTGTCGTGCAGTCAGTTTCGACTTCAATCAACGGTATTGGTTACTCAGGTATTGGTTACAAAACCTCTTCAGTGCGTTCAGTTCCGCTGAGCAAAAAAGTCGGTGGTGAATTTGTCGATGCAACACCTGCAAATGCAGTCGCTGGTACTTACCCACTGTCGCGTTTCCTATATGTTTATGTGAACAAGGCGCCGAATAAGCCGCTTGATCCAATTACCTTAGAGTTCTTGCGACTAGTATTGTCTCAGCAAGGTCAAGAAGTTGTCGTAAAAGATGGCTATATTCCTCTGCCAGAGTCAGTTGTTGCCAAAGTATTATCTAAAATTGCTCAGTAAGTACTAATAACAGACTACTTAGTCTAAATGCGTTGAATTTACCTACTTTTCTCTAGGGTAAACAGCTAAAGTCGTTGGGCGAGAGCTCATCGACTTTTTTTATGGAATTTAGATTAAAGCACTGTAATTTCATCAGAAACGCGTATAATCGCTCGCAAAAATTTGCCTAGGTTTTTTTCATGAGCACGCAAGCCTCAGACTCTGTTGACGCGACGAAAATCGACTTCGATTCGCCGCAAATCAAACGCTACAATCAGCGACGCAAATTCAAGGATCAGTTTGCAAGTATTAGCATTGCGTGGGGCGGCATGGGCGTTATTGCGGCGATTTTATTGATTTTTGCCTATCTGCTTTACGAAGTGATCCCCTTATTCGAAACCGCCGATGTCGAACCGTTGGCAGCCTTTGATTTACCGAATAGCCAACATCAAACCTTGTATATTGCCACCGAAGAGCAAAATGAAATTGCGCTTCAGGTGACAGATCAGGGTGAATTTATCTTCTTTAATTTGGATGACGGCAGTGAGAACAGTCGATTTTTACTGCCGCTGCCAGCAGGCGTTAGCGTAAGCAGTTTTGCGCTTGACTCAGATGCTTCGCGCTTAATGGCTTTTGGCTTAAGCAATGGCCAAGTAATATTGGCGAAGCACCAGTATCGCGTCACTTACCCAAACGATCAGCGTCTTATTTCGCCGTTAATTGAGTATCCCTTTGGGCAGCAGCCCTTGGATGTAGAGGGTGTGATTGGCCCTATTGATTTACTGGCCATTCGTAATGAAGAAGAAGCGTTGGTGATCTCTGCGGTGAGTGAGCAATCGTTATTCAGCACAGTATTCGTGAAAGAAGAAGATATGTTCAGTGATGAGCTGGTGCTTGAGCCAGAGTCACTGGATATGCCTGAGCTTAATGGGCTGGTTTCGGCCATGCAAATTGATATTGCGCAACGCTGGCTTTATGTACTGATTGATCAGCAGCAGCTTTTGCAGATCAACCTGCAATCAGGTGAGACGGTTAACACTGCGCTAGCTAAACCCGTCGCTGATATGCGCATGTTGCTGGGTGGCATCTCGCTGCTATTAGCCTACGATGACGGCAGCATTGAACAATGGTTTCAGGTTGTTGAAAACTCGCAGCGTCGATTGAAAAAAATTCGTGATTTCACCACTGATATTAATGCTAAGCACAATCTACTGGCGCTTGAGCAACGCCGAAAAGGCTTTGCAACCGCAGATGAGCAAGGATTTATCACGCTGTATCATTCAACTGCCCATCAGACTGTTTTCCAGCAACAGCTGTTTGATGGTTCGGCGCAGTTTGTTGCATTATCGCCTAGGGCAAACCGTTTAGTGGTGGTCAACGATGCCGCTAAGGTATATGTATTTACCATCAGTAATAATCATCCCGAGACTTCAGCCTATTCATTGTGGGAAGCGGTCTGGTATGAAAGTTATGACCAACCAGAATATACCTGGCAGTCATCCTCATCATCGAATGATTTTGAGCCTAAGCTATCGCTTACACCGCTGTCATTTGGCACTTTAAAAGCGGCTTTTTATGCGATGTTATTGGGCGCGCCATTAGCGATTTGTGGTGCCATTTATACAGCGTATTTTATGACACCAGTCATGCGACGAAAAATCAAACCATTGATTGAGCTTATGGAAGCATTGCCAACGGTGATTTTAGGCTTTTTAGCGGGTCTCTGGCTGGCGCCGTTTATGGAAAAACATCTTGCCGGTATTTTCACCATTTTGATCTTTATGCCGATAGGTATTTTGCTGTTTGCCTTTGTCATGAGTCGTTTGCCGGTGGCGATACAAAATGTGATAGACGACGGCTGGCATGGTTTTATTTTGATTCCGGTTGTCATCGCGATCGGCTTATTGTCATTTGCCGTCAGTGGCAATATTGAACAAGGGCTGTTTGGCGGCGATATGCGCAGCTGGTTAACCAATGAGGCAGGCATCCCATTTGATCAACGTAATGCCTTAGTGGTCGGGATTGCGATGGGTTTTGCGGTAATACCGACGATTTTTTCGATTGCCGAAGATGCCATTTTTTCTGTACCCAAACACTTAAGTTACGGCTCTTTAGCGCTTGGCGCTACGCCTTGGCAGACGCTTGTTGGGGTTGTCTTACCAACCGCTAGTCCAGGGATTTTCTCTGCTATGATGATCGGTTTGGGGCGTGCAGTAGGTGAGACCATGATTGTATTAATGGCTACCGGTAATACCCCAATTATGGATGCCAATATCTTCGAGGGTATGCGCACGCTGTCTGCAAACTTAGCGGTAGAGATCCCAGAGGCAGAAGTTGACAGCACGCACTACCGCGTCTTATTTTTAGCGGCTTTTGTATTATTTTTATTTACCTTCATGGTCAATACTGCAGCTGAAGTCGTGCGGCAAAGCCTGCGTAAAAAATATGGCTCACTGTAATTTTAGGCTCGGAGAATAGTTGCATGCAAACGCAAAAACCTACGCTGGCATCTTGGTTTAAAGGCGGCTCGCCCTGGGTATGGATGAACGCTGCGGCGGTGTCAGTCAGTATCATTGCCGTTATCGGTTTGTTATTTGTGCTGGCAGTCAACGGTCTAAGCCACTTTTGGCCCAGCAATATTATTCAGGCAGAATATCAAATACCTGGGCGTGAGCAGTCGGTGACCATTATTGGTGAGATTGTTGATACTGTGGATGTGTCTTCTGAGCAGCTTGTTTCTGCAGGAATTGCGGTTGATCCTAGCCAAGCTGAGTATCAACGTTCTTTATTAAAGCTGGGTAATCGTGATGTTACCGGCGCAGATTTTGGCTGGTTTGTTGATATTGGCTTTTCAGCACTGAGTTACCCTGAAGATTTGATGGTGCTTGAGCGTCGTGAGTGGGGTAATTTTTATGGCCGTTTGGTTGAGGTACTGGAGTCAGGAGATTCAGTTGCTGTGGTCGACGCGAACGCTTATGAAGCCAGCTACGAATCAGTTTGGCAAAGTTTTTTACAACGTCTAGCGCGTGCCGAGGCGATTCATGAACAAATACATTCGATTGAGAAACACGATATTGGTGCGATTAATTATGAAATGGAGCGTCTGCGCTTAAAACAGCGTAAATTTGAATTAGACGGTTTAAGTGGTCAAGCTTTAGCCCAAGCTGTCAGCGATATCGATGCCAGTCGCGCGCTGCTCAATAGTGAGTATGCCGCATTGCAAGAACAACTTGAGCAACTGTACCGAGAAATTGGTCGCGACAGTATTCGCGCCAGTGTGCAAGATGGACAAATTCGTGAGATCAAACTGGCACATATTGTTGCAGCGCTGCGACCAAACCACATGAGTATGCTGGATAAAATGCAGGCTTATATGGTTAAGCTGTGGGCGTTTTTAACCGAAGATCCGCGCGAAGCTAATACCGAGGGCGGTATTTATCCGGCAATTTTTGGTACCGTAATGATGGTCTTGCTGATGTCGGTTATGGTAACCCCTTTTGGTGTGATTGCCGCGGTTTATCTTAGAGAGTATGCCTCTCAGGGCGTGATTACACGCACCATCCGCATAGCGGTGAATAATCTTGCTGGCGTGCCATCCATTGTTTACGGTGTATTTGGACTTGGCTTTTTTATCTATTTTATCGGTGAGCATATTGATCATGCGATGTTCCCTGAAGCTCTGCCTTCACCAACTTTCGGTACCCCTGGTTTATTGTGGGCTTCGTTGACACTGGCGTTACTTACCTTACCGGTGGTGATTGTCGCTACCGAGGAAGGCTTAGCGCGGATACCTCGCAGCGTCAAAGAAGGTTCATTGGCGTTGGGTGCAACAAAATTTGAAACGATTACCAAAGTTGTGTTGCCGATGGCTAGCCCAGCTATGATGACAGGTTTAATTTTAGCGGTTGCTCGCGCTGCAGGTGAGGTCGCACCGCTGATGCTGGTAGGCGTAGTGAAGTTGGCCCCGTCATTGCCTTTAGATGGCAATTATCCGTTTTTGCATCTGGATCAAAAATTTATGCATTTGGGATTTCATATCTACGATGTGGGTTTTCAAAGTCCAAATGTTGAAGCCGCTAGGCCGTTAGTATATGCCACAGCGTTTTTGTTAGTTGTAGTAATTGCGCTGCTTAATTTCTCTGCGGTAGCGATTCGTAACCACCTTCGTGAAAAATATAAGGCGTTAGAGCATTAATGCTGGCGCGCATAACCGAGACCAAATTATGACGAGCGAAACCAAAACACATGCAGTCGACCTTGCCGCAATGGGTCGTGTGGGCGAAAAGAAAAATATGGCCGAAGAAAAGATTTGCCTAGAGGTCGATAAGCTAAACTTGTTTTATGGTGAAAAGCAGGCGCTTAAAAATATTGATCTGAAAATTCCAGAAAAGCGCGTNACCGCTTTTATTGGGCCATCAGGCTGTGGTAAGTCGACATTACTGCGTTGTTTTAATCGCATGAACGACTTAGTTGACGGCTGTCAGATTAATGGTGAAATCCGCCTTGAAGATCAAAATATTTACCAACGCAACGTCGATGTTGCTGCATTGCGTCGTAAAGTTGGCATGGTGTTTCAAAAACCCAACCCTTTTCCTAAGTCGATTTATGAAAATGTTGCCTATGGTCTCAGGATTCAGGGCATCAACAATAAACGCACGCTGGATGAAATTGTTGAAAAATCNCTGCGTGGTGCAGCCTTATGGGATGAGGTGAAAGATCGTTTAAATGACTCAGCTTTGGGCATGTCAGGTGGTCAGCAGCAACGTCTGGTCATCGCGCGCACTATTGCCGTTGAGCCTGAGGTGTTGTTATTAGATGAGCCTGCCTCAGCACTGGATCCAATCTCAACCCTTAAAATTGAAGAGCTGATTTACGAGCTGAAAGACCGTTTTACCATCGTAATTGTGACCCATAATATGCAGCAGGCGGCGCGAGTTTCGGATTATACCGCGTTTATGTACATGGGCGATTTGATAGAGTTTGGCGATACGGATACCTTATTTACCAACCCTGAGAAGAAGCAAACCGAAGACTATATTACCGGACGCTACGGCTAAGGCTTAAAAGTACTATATTTACAATAGGGCTTGTAATAGTATTAACCTGCTTGATTTAAGGATGTTCAAGCAATAACGCTAACACAACTTTTAGCAATCATTTATCAGCAAGATGTGTTTGGCAAGAGAGAAAGCTATGGATAAAGAATTATATAACGATCATATTTCACGTCAGTTTAACGAAGAGTTGGACGAAGTTCGCACCCACACCTTGGAGATGGGCGGACAGGTTGAGCATCAAGTCAGTGAGGCTGTGCAAAGCCTAATCCTTTTAGATGTTGATAAAGCACAGCTGGTTCGCAGTAGCGATGAGAATATCAATCAAATGGAAGTATCCATTGATGAAGAAGTGGCAAGAATACTTGCTCGACGTCAACCAGCGGCCTCTGACCTTCGCTTAGTTCTAGCGATTTCTAAAGTAACCACCGATTTAGAGCGTATTGGTGATGAAGCCAGTAAGATCGCGCTGCAGGCAGAAAATCTTGCCGAGAGCGGCGACGAAACACAAGGTTTTGTTGAAATCCGTCACTTGGGCGCACACGTGGGTAAAATGGTGCATGATGCCTTAGATGCGTTTGCTCGTTTAGATGTCGACCAAGCAGTTCAGGTTGCCTTTGAAGATAAAGAGGTTGACCTTGAATACGGTTCAGCTTTACGTGAAATGATGAGCGTAATGATGGAAGATCCACGCTCTATTAAACGTATCTTAAACGTTATTTGGGCGCTACGCTCACTAGAGCGTATTGGTGATCATGCAAGAAACATTGCCGAGCACGTGGTCTATTTAGTCAAGGGTAAAGACGTTCGTCATCATAGCTTAAAAGAAATGGCCGCCAGCATAAACTAATGGCTGCTTGAGCCTTATACTAAGCCCAGGCTTGAGGCTAAGTCTGGATCTGAGCCTATCTTGAGCCTGAGCTGACAAGGCATTCAAGCTGTGCATGTATCGATCCCTGAGTTAATCTGAGTTTATCTAAGTAACCCCCCAAGTTAGCTTGGCAGAATAACGAGGCCTTGATCTGCGGCTGATGAAGACGGTTATTCCTATCTAGCTACATCTAGCTCAATCTTTAAGTTGAATTTTTGAGCTCAATCTTTGATTTACCCAGTATGCATTTTAGCCCGAAACATTCCAATACCTGATGAGTTGCTATTGGCTCTTCGATGTCTTTCGACACTCTCTCCCAGTTTTTCTAAAACAATGTTGGCCGCCTTGCTGAGTTAAAAGGCTGGTGAACAGTCTGTGATTGTTTTGCTTGATGCCATAAATTTGTCATAAATTCCTGCTATATTGATTTGGGTTTAATACAATTTTTGATTATCAAAAAATAGACAGTTAACAACGGACTGAGCCCTGAACAGGTCACATTATGGTCGCATCAACAATTGCACAACTTTTTGGTCAATCACCTATTCGCCCCCTGCAAGAGCATATGAGCTCCTGCCTAAATGCTGCACAGGGTTTGACTGTATTATTTAAAGCTAGCTTCAATGCAGATTGGCCTGCAGTCGAAGAGAGCTATTTGAATATCAGCGGCTTTGAGAATAAGGCCGACAATGAAAAGAAAGATATTCGCATGCACTTGCCACGCAGTCTGTTTATGCCGATTGCCAGAAATGACTTATTAACGATGTTAAGTTTGCAGGATCGGGTGGCCAATTGCGCTAAAGATATTGCCGGCCTGTTGTTTGGTCGCAAACTGGTGTTTCCTGAGGCGATGCAGCAAAGTATGCTGATGTTTGTGCAAGCCGCCGTGGCGGTCGTGTTTGAGGCTAGAGTGATCATCGATGAACTCGACCAGTTAATGATTAGCGGTTTTTCGGGCTCAGAACTGTCTGTAGTAGAGAAGTTGATTCATGGTTTAGATCAGTTGGAGAGTGAAGCTGATGGTTTAGAAGTTGCGCTGCGCAATGAGCTGATGTTGTTAGAGGCACAATTACCCCCTATTGACGTGATGTTTATGTACAAGCTGATTGAGTTAGTTGGTAACTTGGCCGACCGCGCACAAAAAGTGGGCGATCATGTGCATATTATCGTAGCGCGGTAAGCTGGCATCGCTTTATCTGAGTTTAGGACGATCTCATGGATTTTTTGACACAGTACAGCATCATATTCTTAAGCTTGGCCTGCCTATTTGGTTTTTTTATGGCTTGGGGAGTAGGTGCAAATGATGTTGCAAATGCCATGGGTACCTCAGTCGGATCGAAAGCGCTGACGATCAAGCAGGCAATCATGATTGCTGTGGTTTTTGAGTTTGCTGGCGCATTTTTAGCGGGCGGTGAAGTCACTTCAACGATACGTAAAGGTATGGTTGATATGACAGCGATTCAAGGCCAGCCAGAGCTGTTAATTTATGGCATGCTTTCAGCCCTGTTGGCAGCAGCTATCTGGCTGATGGTGGCTACACAATTCGGCTGGCCGGTGTCGACAACCCATTCTATTGTCGGTGCTATTGTCGGCTTTGCTGCTGTAGGCATCGGGGTTGATGCGGTTAAATGGGCTAAAATCGGCACCATCGCTGTGAGTTGGGTTGCCTCACCGCTGCTGGCTGGCAGTATCGCATTTGTTATTTTTCGCTCAGTACAGAAGCTAATCTTGGCCGCCGACGATCCCTTTATGGCTGCACAGCGTTATGTGCCAGCTTATATGTTCTTAACTGGCTTCGCGATTTCAATGGTCACCTTTGTCAAAGGTCTGAAGCATGTTGGCTTAGACCTCGGTTATTTGCAGTCGGCGATGTTGGCTGTAGTTGTTGCTGTCTTGGTCGCAGTGCTTGGTAAGCTGCTGTTAAATCGCGTCCAGCCGGCGCAAAATCGTGAGCATCGTGCTCAATCGGTTGAACGCCTGTTTGCCATTCTAATGATTTTTACTGCCTGTGCGATGGCTTTTGCTCACGGCTCGAATGATGTCGCTAACGCCATCGGCCCACTTGCTGCCATTGTCAGCGTGATTGAATCTGGCGGCGAGATTGCAGCCACGTCTGCCTTGCCGCTATGGGTCTTGTTGTTAGGTGCCTCTGGCATCGTGTTTGGCTTAATGACCTTGGGCTACAAAGTTATTGCCACAATAGGTGGTAAAATTACCGAGCTCACCCCCTCGCGTGGCTTTGCTGCCGAACTTGCTGCCGCATCAACGGTGGTGCTTGCGTCGGCAACGGGTATTCCCGTTTCTACCACCCACACCTTGGTTGGCGCGGTGCTTGGCGTGGGTTTAGCGCGCGGCATCGGTGCAATTGATCTACGTGTGGTTGCTACAATTTTTACTTCATGGCTGATTACGCTGCCCGCCGGTGGTTTATTGTCTATTGCTTTGTTTTTTGTCTTTAAGCAGGTTTTTTCAATCGCAGCCTAGCTTGTTAAGCGATTGCCCGCGCTGGCAACGTTTTACTGCAGGTATAAAATCGCTATACTGGTTGAAATTTTTCCTATTCGCGAATTTATGTCTCTAGATGCCATTTTAGACATTCAGCATGTCAGTTGTCAGCGTGGTTTCCGAACTCTGTTTGAAGATCTAAATGTTAGCCTCTATGCCGGCCAGCTATTGCGCATATGCGGCGAAAACGGTGCGGGTAAAACAACCCTGATCAGAGTTTTATCTGGTTTGTCCACCGATTATGAAGGTCGTATTTTATATGCTGGCCGCTCGCGCAAGGCCTTTAACGAAGACATGCCATGGCAGATTAGTTATCTTGGGCATGAGAAAGGTGTTAAAGCAAACCTAAGCGTGATTGAAAATTTGCAATGGTATGCTGCACTTTACCCCAGCTGTACGAATCAGCCGGATAAATTGCAGCAGGTGCTTAGCCGTTTAGGCTTAGCTGCATTCGCGCATGTTCGTGCCTGCGATTTGTCGGCTGGGCAAAAGCAACGTTTGGCGCTTGCCAGACTGATGCTCAGTGAGGCAAAGCTGTGGATTCTTGATGAGCCATTTACCGCTATTGATCAGTCAGGTATACGCGTGTTTGAGCAGCTGATTGATGAGTTTTTAGTGACTGGTGGAAGCGTAGTGATGACGGCACATCATTCGCTTTCGCTGCAGTCGGAAATTCGGGAGTTACACCTAAGTAAGCCGCAACAATATAGCCCGCAGGAGTCGCAAAGCTGATGTCATTGGGACGATTCTTTAGCCTCGAGTTAAGCTTGCTCATGCGCTCTCCGATGGATTTGATAAATCCTTTGATGTTCTCGCTTCTGGTCGCGCTGATGTTTCCAATTGGTCTTGGCTCATCGCCGCAAACCCTGAGTCAGCTCGCGCCGGGCTTAATCTGGGTGATTGTTCTGCTTGCGAGCATGCTGTCAGCAGATAAACTGTTTAAGCAAGACTTCATTGATGGTTCACTGAGCCTGTATATGCTCAGCCCGCAATCGAGCTATTTGTTGGTTTCTGTCAAAGTGCTAGTTCACTGGTTCGGCAACGGACTGAGTTTGTTACTGCTTTCACCCTTATTGGCTATTTTGCTGCATTTGCCGCTGCATATTTTGCCAGGCTTAGTTGTGTCTTTATTGGTTGGCTCGCTGAGTTTGGTTTATGTCGCCGCAATTGGATCAGCTTTGACGGTCGGCTTGCGCCAGAGTGGGGTGTTGATAACCGTGATTATACTACCGCTGTATGTGCCGATTCTGATATTAGGCGTTGCCACTGTGCAAAGCGCCGCTTTGGCGCTGCCGTATCTACCTTATTTGGCGTTAATGGCGGCGTTAGCCATTTTTGTAATGCTGCTGGCGCCACTGGCTATCACGGCTGGTTTGAGAATTAACCTTGATGCCTAATCGCGCCAGTAGCGACTTTTGTAGCCGTTTTCGCTATAATGACGAAGTTTTTTCAGGTATTGATTGATGTCAGCAATAGTGCAATTCTTGTTTCGACTGGGCTCTCCGCAGTGGTTTTACCAAATAAGTCGCTATTGGGTACCATTTTTTGCTGTTTGTGCTCTGGTCTTATTAAGCTATGGCTTAATTCAGGGCTTACTCTACGCTCCGGCAGATCGCGTGCAGGGCAATAGCTATCGAATTATATACATTCATGTGCCGGCTTCCTTTGTCGCTCTGACCGGTTATTATGCCATGGCCTTAATGGCCGCAATTTTCTTAATTTGGCGCACTAAAATGGCTGAAGTGATGCTGCGCTGTTTTGCAGTCATTGGCGCCAGTATGACGTTTATTTCGCTGGTAACTGGCGCGGTCTGGGGTAAGCCAACGTGGGGAACTTGGTGGATTTGGGACGCCAGAGTGACCTCAATGTTTGTACTATTTTTTATCTATATGGGTATTTACGCCTTAGCAAAGGCCTTTGAGCGAGAGGAGTTAGGCGCTAAAGCCGCATCGGTACTGGCGCTCGTTGGTACGGTTAATATTCCTATTGTGTATTGGTCGGTTGATTGGTGGTTTGCACTGCACCAAGGTTCTACCCTGAAGCTCACCGAAAAATCAGCGATCGACTCCAGCATGCTGTTCCCCTTGCTGCTGATGATTGCAGGAACCTATTGCCTGTATGTTTTATTATTATTAATGCATGCGCGCGCCGACATCTTACGTATAGAACAACGAAAACAGTGGTTGCGTGAAACCCTACTAGATTAACGCCGAGATTTACCATGCAGTTTGAAAGCCTTGCAGCATTTATCGATATGGCCGGACATGGACGCTATGTTTGGCTGGCCTATGGTGTAAGCTTTGCGGTGATCTTGGCTTTAGTACTTCACCCAGTGTTAAAGCGCCGCCGTTTACAAAAGGCGCTGCGTTTGGTCGCTATGATGGAGCAAGACTATGCACCCAAAGCGTAAACAGCGATTATATATCGTGCTGGGTATTGTGATAGCTGCATCAGCGGCGATAGGGCTATTAGTCTATGCGCTGAGTGATAACTTGAATCTTTTTTACCCACCAACGGCAATAGCCGAGGGCAAGGCGCCGATAGGGCAGCGTATTCGAGCTGGCGGTATGGTTCGCCCTGGTTCGGTTGAGCGGCAAGCTGATGGCCTTACGGTGCGCTTCTTAGTGACTGACTACAGTGCCGATGTGGCGGTTGAATACACCGGTATCCTGCCAGACTTATTTAAAGAAGATGATGGCGTTGTCGTTGCAGGTAAACTGAATCAGCAAGGAGTATTGATTGCCGATGAGGTGCTGGCCAAGCATGATGAAAATTATATGCCGCCAGAAGTCAGTGATGCTTTGAAACAGTCGGCTAATCAACAATCGTCAGGCTACAGCTCTGAACCTTAGGCGAGACTGATAATGATTGCAGAACTTGGACACCTTAGCTTAATTTTATCACTCTGTTTTGCACTTTTGCTGGCGGTGGTCCCGCTGTACGGTGCAAGTAAAAATCATTGGGCTTTGATGCAGTCTTCGCAGTGGCTAAGCGCCGGCTTGTTCTTGGCTTGTTTGGCCTCGCTATTATTATTGATGTTAGGGTTTGCCAGCAATGATTTTTCCATCAAAGTGGTAGCACAGCACTCTAATCTCTCGTTGCCGATGATTTATAAGATTACCGCACTGTGGGGTGGCCATGAAGGCTCTTTACTGCTGTGGATGTTTATTCTCAGCAGCTGGTTAATGGCGGTGGCATTATTGTCACAAGCTGTGCCAATTGATATACGCGCCCGTGTGCTAGCCATTATGGCAATGATTTATATTGGTTTTGTCTTATTTGCCTTACTAACGTCTAATCCCTTTGCGCGCAACTTGCCTAATATTCCTGCCGACGGCAATGACCTTAATCCCTTGCTGCAAGACCCTGGCATGATTATTCACCCACCGATGCTATATTTTGGCTATGTTGGCTTCTCAGTTGCCTTTGCTTTTGCTATTGCTGCGCTGTTGAGTGGTGAGGTAAATGCCCTTTGGGTTCGCTGGGTTAGACCTTGGACGACTGCTGCATGGGGCTTTTTAACCGCCGGTATCGCCTTGGGCAGCTGGTGGGCATATTACGAATTAGGCTGGGGAGGCTGGTGGTTCTGGGATCCAGTTGAAAACGCATCCTTTATGCCGTGGTTGGTAGGCACTGCGCTTATGCATAGTTTAGCGGTCTCTGAGCAACGTGATTTATTTCGCAGCTGGACTTTGCTGTTAGCCATTTTCGCGTTTTCCTTGAGTTTGCTCGGCACTTTCTTGGTTCGATCTGGGGTATTGACCTCAGTGCATGCCTTTGCTGCTGACCCCGAACGTGGGGTGTTTATTTTAGCCTTTTTGGCGATCGTGGTTGGTGGCTCATTGATGCTGTTTGCGCTTCGTGCACCAACCGTGTCTAAAGCTGGTCAATTCAGCTTTTTCTCTCGCGAAATGTTTTTATTGTTCAATAATATTCTGCTAGTTGTTGCTACGCTCACGGTATTAGTGGGTACGCTGTTTCCACTGATTGCTGATTATTTAGAGCTGGGTAAATACTCGGTCGGCCCCCCGTATTTTAATAAATTGTTCGTGCCTTTAACGCTTGCATTGATGTTCTGCTTGGGCATTGGTGCCTCATTGCAGTG
The DNA here is from genome assembly GCA_013215025.1 of Pseudomonadales bacterium. NCBI lineage: Bacteria > Pseudomonadati > Pseudomonadota > Gammaproteobacteria > Pseudomonadales > Pseudomonadales bacterium. Next base: position 39,783 of record JABSRR010000001.1, on the reverse strand, counting down.
GAAACAGACACGTCTTGTATCAATCAAAGCATTGTTGTTAAAAATGTTGCCAGTCACGATTGTCGTCGCAGCCTTTTTAATGGTCTTATACATCAGTGATTGGTCCGTGCAAGCGATTGTGGCAATGTTTTTAGCCGCATGGGTATTGGCGTCTTGCCTGCTTGAACTGCTTGCTAAGCTGCGCCATGCAACGTCACTTCGATCAGGTCTGCAGCGACTCACGCTGTCATTTTATGGTATGCAGTTAGGCCATATCGGCTTAGCCGTTACTGCTATCGGTATAGCCATTGTCAGTCACTATGGCATCGAAAAAGACGTTAAAATGCTGGCTGGCGACAGCTTGCAAATTCATCAATACCAATTTGTATTTCACGGCACTGAGAGAGTAGCCGGTCCAAATTATGTGGCTGAGCAGGGCAAAATCTCAGTATTCGAGCAGCAGCAGCAGATTGCGCGCTTATTGCCAGAGAAACGCTATTATCACTCTCAGATGTCGAATGTCATGACTGAGGCGGATATCAATGCAAACCTTTCGCGTGACCTCTTTGTTGCATTAGGTGAGCCGCTGAGCGATGGCGCCTGGGCTGTTCGCATTCAATATAAACCGCTAATTCGTTGGATTTGGCTTGGCGCCATACTCATGGTGTTAGGCAGTATATTGGCGATTGCTGATAAGCGTTATCGCAAATTAGTTTAGGTTATCTTTATGTATGCTCGACTGAAGTTATTTTTGCCATTAATTGTTTTTGCAATCCTGGCAGTAATTTTTTACAGCATGTTAGCAAAAGATTATAACCCACAAGATTTACCGTCAGCCCTGTTGGGTAAACAAGTGCCACAGTTTAGTCTACCTGAACTTCTGACTGACACCGTTATGACCGAACAGGATCTGCCTCAGCAAGCCTATTTATTAAATGTCTGGGCGACCTGGTGTATTTCTTGTCGTGTTGAACACCCTTTCTTAAACTCTCTAAAGCAGCAAGGTGTTGTCATTGTTGGCGTGGATTATAAAGATGATAAAGCCAAAGCACTTAAATGGTTAAAAGATCTGCACAACCCCTACAGCCAAGTTATTTTTGACGAGCAGGGCAGTATGGGCTTAGATTTAGGGGTATATGGCGCACCCGAAACCTTTTTGGTTGATAAGCATGGCACTATTCATTACAAGCATGTTGGAGTAGTAGATGAAAAGCTTTGGCGAAACACCTTAGAACCTTTATACACAGCACTGAATCAATAGCACAAGGGCCAAGCTAATGAAATTTTTGTTGCGAGCTTTAATGATTTATCTGCTGTCTTCCGCAGTGTTGTCGCACGCTAACGCGATCGATGTGCATCAATTTGACAGCAGTGATCAAGAACAGCGTTATCGCCAGTTTATAGATGAGCTTCGCTGCCCCAAATGCCAAAATCAAAACCTATCCGGCTCAAATTCGCCAATTGCGCAAGACTTGCGGCGTGAGTTATTTCGCATGGTGCAGTCAGGCGAAGATGATCAAGCGATCAAGCGTTTTATGGTTCAGCGATACGGAAATTTTGTGCTGTACGAACCGCCCATGGATAACAATACCTTTCTCCTATGGATGGCGCCGCTGATCCTATTTATTTTGGCATTGCTGATGATTCTTGTGCTGCGTATCCGGCATAACCAGCAGGGTCAGCCTCAGCCATTATCCGATCTTGAGCGGCAACAGCTGGCGGATATTTTAGATCAAGGCTAGCTAAGTCTAACTAAAACTAGCCATAAGCACGGTAACTTATTTGCCGCTAAATTGTGGCTTACGTTTTTGGCAAAATGCCTCAATACCTTCTTTACCATCGCTCGTGCGGCTCATGGCTGCCATGCCGTTGGCCTCTAATTCCAGCTGCGCTTCGAGGCTGCTTTGATAGCTGTTCACCAATAACTGTTTCACACTAGCATAAGCCTGTGTCGGCCCCTGAGCCAAGGCCTTGGCCTGTGTCAATGCATGCTCAAATAAATCATCGGCTTCGATAACATCGTTAATAATGCCCCAATCTTTTGCTTCGTCAGCTGATAATAATCGGTTAGTGAGCATCAGTTCTTGTGCGCGGCGCATGCCTACTAAGCGTGGCAGATAAAAACTAGCGCCGCCATCAGGCGATAAGCCTGCAGCGGTGTAGGCCATAGTGAATTTTGCAGTGTTGGCAGCAAAGGCGATATCTGCCGCACAGGCAAAGGAAAAACCGGCACCCGCGGCGACGCCATTAACCGCAACTAAAAAAGGCGCTTGTCCATTCGCGAAGCGCGTAATAGCTGCATGCATATAGCTCATAAGCTGATGCAGCTTGGCTGTCGTTTGCTCACCGTATGCCGCGAAACTTTTTAAATCACCGCCAGCTGAAAACATTTTGCCATTGCCGGTTAGAAGCACCGCCCGAATCTCAGGGTTTTCCTGACATTCAATGGCCAACTGCATAAGCTCATGTGCCATTTGCATATTGATACCATTAGCAGCGTCAGGGCGATTGAGGCGAATAATCGCAACATGTGTATCAATAGAAAACTCAAGCGTGTCAAAGTTCATAGCATGTGGCCTTTATGGATGAGTGTGCACAAAGGGCAGCATTTTAGTGGTATGGCCAATGATTGGCAATCGAATCCAGTAACGATGCGGGATTCAAATTTGACTGACTGCAAGGCATACTTTGGGGATGAGCAAACCGAAGATTTTATTACTGTCAGCCTATCATGCGCAAAGTCACCACTATTGGGCAGAGCAGCTGCTTAGCTTGCAGGCCTTTGATTGGCAATTATTAAGCTTACCCGGCCGACACTATGCCTGGCGCAGTCGCGGTAATGCAATGGGCTTTTGGCAGGCATACCAATCGGTATTGGAGCAAGATTTTGCGCTATTGATCGCCACATCAATGACTGACTTGGCAAATTTGCGAGGACTGTGCCCTAAACTTGCGGCCATACCGAATATTATTTACTTCCACGAAAATCAATTCGCTTATCCCGAAAATCCGGCGCTGGATATCAGCAGCCAACAGCAACAGCAGCATACGCGATTATCTGCGCAGCTAACCAGTATTTACAATCTGATTTGTGCCGATAGCGCGCTGTTTAATAGTGAATATAACCGCCAGAGTTTTTTTCAGGGTGCTAAAGCGCTATTAAAAAAATTACCAGACTATTGTATCGATATTGATGCGTATTTTTCTAAAACATCGGTTTTAGCTATACCGGTTGATTCATCCAGTTTTGCAACAGGCTCATCATCTAAGGTATCAATCCATATTCCTGCACAGCGTCACTTGAAATTGATTTGGGTGGCTCGATGGGAGTTTGATAAGGGCATTGACCGCCTGTATCAATTATTGCAGAGGCTACAGCAACAGCGTATTAGTTTCAGTATATGTATTCTCGGACAATCATTTCGCAACATACCCGAAGTGATGCAGAGGTTATTAACAGAGTTTGCAGAACAAATAAGCTTTGCTGGATTTGCTGAGTCGCGCTCTGATTATGTGCGCTATTTGCAGCAGGCAGATATTTTTATTTCAACCAGTCGGCACGAGTTTTTTGGAATTGCCGCGGCTGAGGCAGCTATGGCTGCTTGTTTGCCGCTATTGCCTCGTGACCAAGTTTATCCTGAACTTTATAGTGAGGAATGTTTATACAATGACATGGATGAAATGTTAGATAAGATTAAGCATATCCATAAAGAAGGGGTCAAAGTGCATTTAAATTTGTCAGATTATGATCAAGTTTTAAATGCCTACGCTGCAATTATTCAGCAACATCTTGCTCACCGTTATAAAGCATAATGTTAATCTGAAATATAAATACTTTTTAATAACTAAATAAAAATCTTATTTGTCACAAAACTGCCATCAAATTTTCATCTTAAGCGTTTATAGTTTTCTTCTGTATTAAAACATATTAGGAGTATTTTATGCGCGTTAGATATCTAAGCTTGTGTTTGCTCACTTTACTAAGCATCACAGCACATGCCAATCAGCAAATACATGAAGGCGAATTTGTTCGCGCTGAGGGTGCATATTTTGTTAACACCAGTAACAAAAGTATAAAGTTAGATGTTATTAGCTTCGATGCCGATATGCTACATACTGGCGCAAGTGTTCGGGTTCATGGTGTGTCGAATCAAGAAATGTTTGAGGTCTATAAGCTTGCTGTGAAAACAAGCAGTGGATATAAAACGGTTTATGATTGGGATGCTGTGAATGCTGACCTGTATGGTGAATAAAACCCTTTAAGCTATCTCTTTGACGCTGATTGATTAACAGTCAGCGTATCAATTGTCTTAATAAGCACCGACGCTGTCATTTTATTGTCACAAAACTGTAGTAAGTTTGCTGCTTACATTAATCCGATGACCACAGCGTAATGCTGCGGCTCCTGCAATGCAAACTGACTATAGGTGTAAAAAATGAAGTTAAAGCCACTGATGGCATCAATGTTGTTAGCCTCATCTTACTGGGCTTCAGCAGGCGAAGCCGTATTCTATGTCACCGAAGATGGTGCGGCTGTATCCAATATGGCGATTACCGTAAACGGTGAAAAAAAACTGTTGAAGCAAAACGGCTTTATTGTCTTTGACCTTGCAGAAGGCCAGCAGACCGTAGAAATTTCAGAGTATGGTGAGTGGCTGGGCGATTTTAATTTCACGCTAGACAATGATCAGCAAAATGCCGAAATCAATGTCGAGATCATTGGCGGCGAGGCAATGTTTGATGTCGCAACCTATATGCCGGGCAGTGAAGAAGCAGCTGCGGTAGGCCAATTTGCCGGTATTTTGACATCAGAAGAAACGGCCGGGCCAGTCAGTGATGCGCGTATATCTGTTAACGGTACTGATATAGCCACTACTACCAATGAAGACGGTGCCTTCGTTCTAGAGATTCCGCGTGGTCAATACGATTTAACCGTTGCACACCCAAACTACGGTAATCGTAGTTTGAATAATTTACATGTGCTCTCAGGTGCAGCTACACGTGTTGATTTAACCATGAGTTTGTCGGGTGACGAGCTGATTGAAGAGGTGGTTGCAGTAGGTTCTTATGTGCCGCAGTCTGCGACGACCTCTGAACGAGATGCCTCCACCGTATTAGATGCGATAGGTGCAGAGCAATTTGCACGCTTTGGTGATTCATCAGCTGCATCAGCATTAAAACGCGTTTCAGGTGTATCCATCTCTGATGGAGAATTTGCTGTAGTTAGGGGCTTACAAGGTCGTTACAACTCTACCACTATGAACAACGGTCTTATCCCTTCAACTGACCCCATAAAACGTGAGGTGTCATTGGATATTTTCCCCGCATCAGTACTAAAAACGATTGAGATTAAAAAAGGTTTTTCTCCCGAATTGCCTGGCGATAGCACCGGTGGTTCAATTAACTTGGTTACTCGTGGTATGCCGGATGAAGAGTATACCCAGTTAAAGTTTGGCATGGCTTATGTAGCAGGTGTGACCGGTGATGATATTGCCACCTATGATGGCGGCGACAATAGCCTTGGCTTCGACGATGGTACGCGCGAACTGCCCAGTGCAGTTGATGCAGCGACTGATTTTGGTCGCCCTGATGTTTTTAGTGTTTGCAGTGGTTCATTCTGTTCACCCGGAAGTGTTTCACCTGAAGAAGCGAGCCAGCTAGGTAAAAAGTTTAAGAATATTTATGATGTTGACGAAAAGACTGCAGGTCCTGATATAGAATTTTCTGTTGCTAATGCATCGCTGTGGGAGTTAGATCAGGGTGAATTAGGCGTTTATTCAGCTTTCGCGTATAAAAATCAGTGGGAAAGTCGTCAAGATGCCGAAATTAATGACCCGCGAGAGGGTAATTTTACTTACCAGCGTTCGAAGCAAAAAATTGACTTGACCGGCTATCTCGCGGTTGACTTCAGCGATGGTAATAACGATTGGTCTTCAAAAACGACGATTTTACGCAAATCTGAAGATTTAACTAAGCTTGAAAAAGGGGTTGAGTCGGCAGATGGTAAATCTCTGGAGACTGCTATTTTACAATGGACTGAGCGCCAGTTTATTCAGCAGCGCTTTGGTGGCAAGCATGCACTTGGTGATGGTAATCAAGCGTTGGATTGGCATATTGCCTATGCACAATCAACGCGCGATCAACCTGATAGAAGAAGCTATGACTATATCAACGGTGTCGCAGTAAATGGCCCGTTAGAGCGAAAATTTTCTGAGATGGAGCAGAACTCCTTAGACGCAAGGCTTGACTATAGCTTTCAGGATTATCAATGGCATGATGATTTACGATCAACGTTCAATATAGGCGTTTATTTTTCTGCAAAAGACCGTGAAGTGAGAGTGGCGCGTTTTGGTTTTAGAAAAAATGATCAAACATTCAGCACTACGGGTATTACGTTTGAGCAAGCTTTTGTACCTGAAAATTTTGATGCCGGTGTATGGGTGCTAGATGTCAATACCTCGCCGACAGACTCCTATGATGGTGTAGATGATACCAATGCCGTTTATTTTTCAGTGTTAAGCACATATAAGGAAAATTTAGACATTATCTTTGGTGCTAGAAATGAGTCTACTACGCAGGAGATCAAATATATCTATTCGTCTGCTGACGACGCAAGCTTTGAAACTGATGAGTTGTTGCCGATGATAGCGGCAACTTACCGAATGTTAGGCGATGAACTTCAATTGCGAGCCGGTTGGTCACAAACACTATCTAGACCAGAGTTGGTTGAGCGTTCGGATACCATTTTCTTTGATCCCGATACTGACGAAGAAGTTTCTGGCTCACCTTCTTTAGAGGCATCATTCATTGATAACTTTGATCTACGCTTGGAATACTATCTCAATGATGAAGATAGTATATCAGCAGGTTTCTTCTACAAAGATATTGATAGCCCTGTTGAGAAAACAGTTCTTCCTTCTTGCTCTGGCAGAAGCTGTGATGGCTATACATTTCGCAATCAAGAGTCTGCAACCATCTTGGGTTTAGAAATTGATGGTAAGCTTGGCTACGATATTAATGATAATTGGGCAGGCTTTGTCGGCGGTAATATAGCTTTGATTGATTCTGAGGTGACATTAAGCCAAGAATCGGAATTTGGCGAAGGTCAATCTAAGCGAGAACTTCAAGGTCAATCGGATGTGCTAGCAAATATTCAGTTTGGCTTTGATGAGTTTGAGCATATGCAGTCGTTTACTTTGGTGGCTAATTATTTTGATGACCGAATCTATAAAATTGAACGCAATGGCGATGATCGTATAGAAGATGGACGATTAACGCTCGATCTACTATATAAGTGGGATTTCACTGAAGATTTATCATTTGGTGCAAAGATTGAAAATTTAACTGATGAAAAAGTTTCATATTCACGCGATGGTAATGTTATTGAGTCTTATAGAAATGGAGCACGCTTCAAAGCAGATGTTAGCTGGAAGTTTTAAACTTTCATAAAAGCATCATTTTATTGTAAAAATTCTGTCACATTGTAATGCGAAACTAGACTCATCTGTGCTTCTGCCAGATGAGTCTTTTTTTTGCCTGAGTTTCACTTGCAGATTTAAGAACATCCTTTAACAAGAGTTTGAATTAAGAGAATTTGAATATGAAATATAAAATGTTGACTTTGTCTATGGCGTGTTCAGCAGCGTTACTTACAGCGTGTGGCGGCGGTGGTGGTGGCGGTAGCAGTTCTTCTCCAGAGCCAGTTACTCCAGTAGTACCAGAAACTGAGGTTATATCTGGGAATATTCTTGAAAATAAAACACTCACTAGCGATCGCACATGGATCTTGCAGGGTGTTGTGAATGTAGGCGATGGTTCTAACCGAATAGAAAATCTTGCTGATATAACAAATGCTAACAATGTGACTTTGACCATTGAGCCTGGCACAAATATTGTTGCTGACAGCGATGGTACACTAATCATAAACCGTGGATCAAAAATCAATGCTGAAGGAACGGCTGATGCGCCAATCACATTCAGCTCGCAGCTCGATGATGACTTTGATGGCTTAGGTGAATGGGGCGGTATTATAGTGCAAGGTTTTGCGCCACATTATGCACCAGGCTCTAACGCTTTATGTGCTGACTCAGGCTTCTGTAATGTTCAGGGTGAGGGCGGTGATGAAACAGTTAAGTTTTTTGGCGGTGATAATCCAGCTGATGACTCTGGTGTGATCAAATACGTACGAATTGCTGAAGCTGGTAAAGTGGCTGTTGCTGATAATGAAGTGAATGGTTTAACGCTTCAAGGCGTTGGCCATAAAACTGTGCTTGAATATATTCAAGTTCACAATAACCTAGATGATGGTGTTGAATGGTTTGGTGGCACGGCCAACGCAAAATATTTAGTATTAACCGGCAATGATGACGACGATATTGATTTTGATGAAGGCTATAAAGGCAACATTCAATTCGCGATCATCCAAAAGAACCCATCAGCAACCGAGCCTCAAGGTTCAAATGATCCGCGTGGTATCGAAGCCAACTCTTCTGACGATGAAGCCGTTAAGGCAACTGAAGCTGTATTGTCAAATATCACTATTGTTGGTTCTGATATTACTTCAGGCGATAAAGCTGAGCCTGCAGTGCGTTTGCGTGGAGATTTGACGGTGCAGTTACATAACACGGTAATCTCAAACTATAACGGTGATTGCTTGCGCGTTGATAACGGCCAAGATGAAGCAACAGATGTAACATTCAATAATGTGTTTGTCGGCGACTGTGGTACAGACGGCGATTTCTTTGCTTTTAAAGCAACTAAAGATGCATCTGGTACTGGTGCTCTTCCAAATCCTGCAGGGCAAGATACGGTGAGTCAGAAAGCAGGTAACGCTGCCTTAGCTTTTGACGCTGCTTTCGCTGCGACAGATGCTGCTGCGCAATTGTCTGTTGACGTAGTTCCAACAGCTGTCGCGAATGGTTCAGGTTTTACATTTGAATCAACCAATTACGCTGGTGCAGTAAACCCGAACACGGCAGTTGCTGACCGTGATTGGTGGTCTAGTTGGACATTGCCAGGAACGGTCCAAGTTCCATAACTTATCCTGTGAAAGTTACTAAGCGGCCCTAGGGCCGCTTTTTTGGTTTTGGACTATAGCAAGCTTGTCATTTGGCACTATCGAATACTTACTCAATGGCTTAATTTAAGCTTTGGATGCGATGTTCAATGCTTGATGGCATCGTTGAAGTTGTTATTGACGGTTTGTCAAAAAACTTTCAAAAAACTGTCAAAAAAGTATGCGAATTAGATATTTGTCATATTCCTGTCATATAGAAATTTTATGCTTTGCGCATTCTTAAAATACTAATGTCGAGTTGAAAATTATCTCAACCGTTTAAACGAGGAAACTGCATGAATCAGTTGAAACAAGCATGGCAAAAGTCAATAGTCTGCACAGCGGCACTTATGTTGGCCGTTCAGGTGTCGGCAGCGACCATGGATAACGCTATCAAATCTGGCGAAAATCGTGCTAAAAACGCCCAGACGCAGCAGCGTAAAATTGACAACGTTGACGGCCAAACTAAAACGCTCGAGCAAGAGTACCGTGCAGTGGTAAAAGAGGTTGAGGGGCTTGATGTATATCTTCAACAACTCAATAAACAGCTTAATGCCCAACAGGCGGAATTGACTCAGATCGACCAGAGCATTAAACAGGTTACTCTGATTGAGCGGCAAATTACCCCGTTGATGCTAAATATGATAGCCGCGTTAGAAACATTCGTGCAGAACGATATACCGTTCCAAGCTGAGCTTCGTCAGGGTCGCATCGTGACCTTGCAAGAGATTATGGGACGTAGCGATGTCAGCGTTGCTGAAAAGTACCGTAAGGTGATGGACGCTTATCAAAAGGAAATGGATTATGGTAGAACGATCAAAACCTATCGTGCATCGATGTCCTTAGATGGCGCTGAGCGAGAAGTTGATTTCTTGCGCGTTGGTCGCGTTGCATTGATGTATCAAACCCTAGATGGACAAACGATAGGCATCTGGAACAACACCTCAAGACAGTTTGAGCCGCTGGCTTCTGAATATAAGTCAAAATTAACTACGGCATTGCGAATTGCGCGTGAGCAAGCAGCTCCTGACTTAATTAAAGTGCCTGTTGCAGCTCCTGTAGCAGTGAACTAATAAAAGGCGGTTAACATGAAGATGAGAAAACTTTTTTCTATTTTAGCAAGCTCAAGCTTGCTTGCGCTATCGATGTCAGTATCGGTGGTTCAGTCTCAGGCTCTCGATCTTGACCAGCTTTTAAATCTGGTACAAAAAGGGCAGGCGCAGGACAATAAAGAATATAACGCGCGTATGCAGCGTTTTTTAGCGGACAAAAAACAGCAGCAAAGTCTGTTGAGTAGTGAAAAAGCTGAGCGTACGCGCCTTGAAAACTTAAGCTCTCAAAAAGAGCAAATGTTTGCTGCCAATGAAATTAAGTTGGCTGATGAGCAAGCGCGTCTAAACGAACGTTTGGGTTCTTTAAAAGAATTATTTGGTGTGTTGCAACAGGTGGCGGGTGATACCCAAGGCATTTTTGAGGGCTCAATTATTTCATCTCAGATACCTGGTCGAGAAGCTTTCTTGAAGAGCTTAATTAGCAAGGCTGGTTCGTCGTCAGAACTCCCTTCGATGACAGAGCTTGAAAAATTATGGTTTGAAATGCAACGCGAGATGACCTTTGCCGGCAAAATCTCGCAATATAATGCTGATGTGGTTTTGCCTTCTGGCGATACAGTGAATAAGCCCGTTGTTCGTGTAGGTAGTTTTAATGCGATCAGTGATGGCCAGTACTTAGTGTATGATTTTGAGGCGAAAAAACTGGTTGAGTTAGCGTCGCAACCGGGTTCTCGTTATAACGGTCCAGCGGCTGATTTAGAGTCTGCTGTTGATGGTTTAACTGGCTTTTGGATAGATCCATCACGCGGCCAGCTATTAAAAATTAAGGGACAGTCTGCCACCTTAATGGAGCGTATCGATCAAGGTGGTATTGTTGGTTATATTATTTTAGCGCTAGCAACATTTGGTATCGCCTTAGCCATCTATCGTATGTTTGTTTTAGCTGCCGAATCAGGCCGCATTACTAAACAAATGTCTGCTGACACCGCTAACAGTAATAATGCATTGGGTCGTTTAATGGCGGTTTACCAAAAACATCAACAGGCCGATGTAGAAACCCTAGAGCTGCATTTAGCTGAAGCTGTCTCAGCTGAAGTACCTAAGTTAACTAAAGGTATAAACTGGATTAAGATTATTTCAGTAGTAGCACCACTGCTTGGTCTTTTGGGAACGGTAACCGGTATGATCGACGTGTTTGAGACAATGTCTTTATTCGGCACAGGTGATCCTAAATTAATGGCTGGCGGTATTTCTCAAGCCTTAATCACTACCGTACTTGGATTGGTTGCAGCGATCCCTTGTGTATTTCTTCATACCATGGCAAATAATCGTTCACGCGCCTTAATTGTTATTCTTGATGAGCGTGCAACTGGCATTTTGGCACGTAAGTCAGAAATGTCAGAAGGCCTTAAAGCGGCTCCAGTTGCTGCATAGCACGGATTAATTATGATTGAGTCCGTATCAGAACCCGTCTACTTGTTTATGGAGCGTGGTGGCGACGTATTGTACGCCATCTCGATTGTCATATTTTTATTGTGGCTGTTTATTTTAGAGCGTATTGCTTATTTTAATCTTTCGCACAAAAGCTCGGTTCAGCGCGCAGTGCAAGCCTGGGAGTCTCGTGATGAGCGGAATTCATGGCAGGCACACCGTATTCGCGAAGACTTAGTAGCTGGCTTACGTATGCAGNTAGAGAGCAATATGTCAACGATAAAAATGTTAGTCGGCCTTTGTCCNTTATTCGGTCTTTTAGGTACTGTCACAGGTATGATTGGCGTTTTCGATGTCATGGCTTTTCTGGGTAGCGGAAGCCCAAAGGCGATGGCTGCAGGTATCTCCAAAGCTACGATACCGACGATGGCGGGTATGGTCGGCGCACTCACAGGGGTGTTTGGTCAGTCCTTACTTGAGCGCTATATAAAACGTGAGAAATCACATATTGAAGATTTAATGACATTTGATCACTAGCCATCTGCGTGAAAACGGTTGAATGTTAAAGGTATTAAATTATGAGACGTAATTTTTCGAATTTTGCAGCCGATGCTGATGAAAGCGATATTGATATTACACCGATGCTTGATGTGGTTTTCATCATGCTCATCTTCTTTATTGTAACCGCATCGTTTGTGAAAGAATCGGGTATTGAAGTTAACCGCCCAGAAGCCTCTACCGCTCAAGCTAAGCCACGGGCAAGCATTTTAGTTGCAATCAACGAGTTGGGTGAAATTTGGATCAATAAACGTAAGGTTGAAGAAGGTCAAGTGCGCGCAAACATTGAACGCTTGCATGCAGAAAATCCTCAGGGCAGCGTTGTTGTGCAAGCAGATGAAGAAGCCAAAACGCGTGTGCTGGTAGCCGTGATGGATGCTGCACGCGAGGCGGGCGTTCGTGATGTGTCTTTAGCGACTGATAAAAAATAATTGTGTATTTGCACCAATTAAATATTCAGGGTTGATTATGAGCACCGACGTATCTAACACAGTTTCTTCACAGGGCTTACAAGCTAGTTTTGTTCGATTCATGATCGCTATTTTTTCAGCGGCGACAGTGACATTTGCAGTCTTTTGGATGATGCAGGGCTTAATCAGCTCGGGTAAGTCTGTTATTGCTGAACAAGATTATGGCAAGTTGATTGAATTTGTTGATGTGTCACAAGATGATGACTTGCAGACTAAGCAGCGTAAACCTAAAAAACCACCTGCACCACCTAAAGAACCGCCAAAACCTGACTTGCCAAAACCTTCAGTCAGCAATGATAGTGTTACTCCTCTCTCAATAGCTGCACTAAATGTTGGCACTGATATGAATATTGAAGCCGGTTTATCAGGCGGCACGGGTGATGGCGAATACCTGCCGATTGTAAAAGTGGCACCTCAGTATCCTCGCCGTGCAGCGCAACGAGGCATTGAAGGCTATGTGGTGGTGGAATTTGATGTAACGACACTGGGTACGGTTGCGAATGCACGGGTGATCGAGTCTGATCCTCCGAATATTTTTAACCGCGCGGCAATCTCAGCGGCAAATAAATTCAAATACAAACCAAAGATGGTCAATGGAAAAGCGGTTGAAGTGAAAGGTGTCCGAAACATCATCCGCTTTGAGTTAGATAAAAGTAGCCAACGTTAATTCAGGTCATATCTATGAAAGCTTCATTTTTTGTTTCAACGTTGCTAAGCATTACATTGATACTAACGCCAATGGCTGCCATATTCGTCCCATTGCCCGCTCATGCGGCTACTGATCAAGCGGAAGAAAAACCCAAGCGCCGCGTTAAACGCAGTGCGACAATGCGGCCAATTATTTATAAAAAGTTAGAGCAGGTGCGTGAGTTAGCCGATGCACAACAGTATGCTGAGGCAGTTGCGAAGCTGCAGGCAATTGACAAGCTTAAGCGAAATTCTTACGAGCAAGCGCAAACCTTTAATTTGTATGCTTATGTCGCGTTTCAGCAAGAGCAGTATGCGAATGCAGCCAAGTCCTATGAGAAGATTTTGGCACTAAAAAATGTGCCAGACAGTTTATTGCAAACCACGCTGTATTCTTTGACTAAGCTATACTTAGTTGAAGAAAAATACACATCCTCGCTATCACGGCTTAATCAATGGTTTGATCTGGTTGAAAACCCAGGTGCGGAAGCCTATATTTTGCGCGCTCAAATCTATTACCAACTTGAACAATACAGTAAAGCACTGCCTGAAGTGAAAAAAGCGGTCAAGATTGTCGAAGCCAAAGGGCAAAAACCTCGCGAGAACTGGTTACTTATTGAGCGTGCAGTTTATTATCAAAATAAAGACTATCGTGGCCTTGAGCGCAGCTTAAAAGATCTGATTGCTTATTATCCTAAGCCGCAGTATTGGGTGCAGCTATCTGCGGTTTATAACGAGTTAGGTAAGCCAGCAAAAGAATTATCGGTGCTTGAATCGGCCTATGAGCAAGGTCTGTTAAACAAACAATCCGAGTTGATATCATTGGCTCAGGCTTTTCTGGCGCAAGAAATACCGTATAAATCAGCCCAAGTGCTAATTAAGGGTATGCAGGCTGGGCAAATAGATGAATCCGCCAAAAATCTTTCCTTGCTTGGCGATGCTTTAATGATTGCTAAAGAATATTCTGCGGCAATTGATGTAATGCAAAAAGCGGCCAAAGCCTCAAACAAGGCCAAAGATTTTTTTAAACTGGCACAAATTCATACCGAGCGGCAGGCATGGAAGCAGGCTTTAGCAGCGGTGGATAAAGCCCTGTCATTGCATAGTGCCGACAACCTGCTCAATGATGAGGCGAATGCTTACGTGCTAAAAGGTTTGGTGCTGTTTAATATGAAACGCTTTGAGCCATCGAAGCAGGCTTTCAGCGTTGCTGAAAAGTTTGATAGCACGGAAAAAACTGCCAAGCAATGGCTTGCCTTCGTGGAAAGCGAGCAAAAGCGGCTGGCTTATATGGCGCAAATATAAGTGTGATGAATATATAAAGCTTTCATAGCCTTCATAGCTTTGCAGCTGTGCTAATTTTTTAGGCCTTATTTTAGGCCTTATTCTTATTGCCTATTATTTTTCCTTATTATGTATGCCTTATTCTCAGTCGTATGCTCAATTCACAGCAGATTCTTGCTAAGCTTTAGACCATGAGCTGCTGTTGTTTTAGCGCTGAGTTCTCATCACTGCTAGTCTTATCGCTGTTAGTCTTATCACTATAACAATACACTTTTAAACATGCGTGTGGCTATTTTCACGTGTTCTTCAAACATCTTATCTGGGTCATAGGCATCAGCCAGCAATAAGGATTGAATACCGAGGCTGGAAAATACGCCCAGGGTTAAATTGGTGGTAGCAATGATATGTGCGACGGACTTTTCTTTACTGCAGTCACCATCGCGAAGATTGGCTATCAAATAATGCGATTGTTCGGCAATTTGTTCTAGCCACTGCATCACTTTGTGATTAATTTTATCCGCAGGCAAGCTGTACTCGCGGTGCAGAATTTGAGCTGAGTAGGGGTGTCTGGCGTGCAGTTCGAGCATGCGCCGCGGAATATCTTGCAGGGTTTTCAGTGATAGCTGCAGTTGATTCCAATCGTTAATTTCACTGTAAAAAGGCTGTAAGGCGCGATCAATAACCGCTTCGTAAATGGCTTCTTTATTGGCGAAATGTGCATAAATACTTGGCTCTTTTATCCCAACAGCTTCAGCAATTTGTCTGAGCGTAGTGGCTTGATAACTGTTTTCTGCAAACAGCTGTTCAGCGGCATTGACAATTTTTTGCTGGGTTGAATCTTTGCTCATGATATTTCCACCGTACTCGATACGATATATAGGCGATATGCCTAATATACGATAGTTAATGTTTGTAATAAAGTTGATAATAATTGCTTTAAATCGCGTAAAAAGATAAATTGCAAGATTATTGCCTAATAACTGATAGGTTAAACGGACGTTTAAGATGGCTAAAGTATGAGAAAGATACTGATAGGTTTATTGGATATATTTCGTCGCATCACGCTGATGATTCGACGCTGGCGCGGCATCACTGAGCAAAATATTGCCGAACAGCGCGTAGTAACGGGGCAGTCTTGGGCTGAATTTTGTGACACCTTGAAAGCGGCTGGTGCAGCCATGACTTTTCCAGGTACGCCGCAAGATGCCTTTAACCAGGCTGAGGGTTATCGGTATCTGACGCGTTTGACCCGAGCAGGACTCATGGCTTTTGTAGAGCATGCCGACGCTAAAGCGCCGGTATTGCATCGCGTCGTTCATGAAACGGTGAAAATGGGTGCGGACAATCCAGATAATTATTATCAAACGGCGGCGATCAGTGGCGCCTACAGTTATCGGATTCGAGGTCAACGGAATACGGTGCACGGCCTCAGTTTTGGTTCGCAAATTGGTCATTATGGCCAGGGCGGCGGCATGCCGCCATCAGGTTTTATTGATGCCAATGATATGCAGATTGAAGCCGACGGTAGTTTTGAATTGATTATCAGCTGCACCGAATCGGGCAAGAACTGGCTGCCGATGGTGCCAGAAAGCGGCACCTTAGTAGTCAGGCAAACCTACCTTGATCGTGCCAGTGAAGTGCCCGCTGAATTACATATCGAACGGGTCAGCATCGACTCACAGCAAAATGTCACCGTGCATAATGAGACTTCAGCGCTGACGCCTGAAATTTTAGACGCTGGTCTTCGTTCCACCAGCACTTTGGTCGCTGGCGCTTCTATCTTGTTTGCAAAATGGGCGCGCGACTTTCAGAAACATGGCAATGCATTACCGCGCTTTGATCAAGCTGTATCAGATAATGCGGGTGGTGACCCGAATATCGTGTACTACCACAGCTACTGGGCCTTAGCAGAGGATGAAGCATTAGTGATTGAAGCCATGCCACCTGACTGTGAGCATTGGAATTTTCAGTTGAATAATTATTGGATGGAATCGTTAGATTATGCCAATTACCGAATCCACACCAATAAGCATTTAGCCACTTATCAGAGTGATCAGTCGATTCGAATCATTGTTGCCCACCAAGACCCAGGATTGCCAAATTGGATAAATACCTGTCAGCATCAAAGCGGCACTATGTGCTTTCGCTGGTTACGCCTGGCCGATCCCAGTCAGGAACCGCCGGTGCCGCAAACCAAGGTTGTTAAATTTGCCAGTCTGCAAAGCCAAAGCCAAAGCCAAAGCTAAAGCCAAAGCACAGGCCATTAGAACGCTTATATCTCAGGATCCACTATGAATAAATCGAGCAGTATTGTCACCGGTAATAATTACAGCCAGCCCAACCGTCCATGGCCCATACGGCTGTTCAATCAGCTCGGCAGGCTGACCGAAAACCTGGGGCTGTCGAATACTATTCAGCTTGAGCAGTTGTTAGCGCGGGCCAAAAAGAAGGCAGGGCTAAGTGATTTTGGTGACGAATGGTTTTTAGAGCCCCTACAAATACTTGTGGATGCGATTAATCGTGAGGCTCATCTTACCCCTTTGGGTAAACTGATTCAGCGCCAACGCTTAATTGATGCCCTGGTAGTGCGCCTTCGGGTTGAGCAATTGTATAAAGATCATCCTGAGATTGATGATATCGACTTTGGTAAAATTATTGTGATTGCTGGTTTGCAACGCACCGGCACCACGACTCTGCATCGTTTATTGGCGTCCGATCCTAAGATAAGATCGCTACTGTCTTGGGAGGCCCTTAACCCCGTGCCTTTACCTGATGAAACGCCTGGTCAGCCAGAGCAGCGAATAAAAAAAGCGCTGCAGGCTGAAAAAGGTTTAGCCTATCTGGCGCCGGAATTTTTTGCCATTCACCCGGTAGAGCATGACGCGCCAGAGGAAGATATTTTGTTACTTGACCTGTCTTTTATGAGTCAAGCGCCAGAAGCCACTTTGCATGTGCCAAGCTATGCTGCATGGCTAGAGCGTCAGGACCATACCAGGGCATACCAGTACCTGAGACGAGTGCTGAAAGTTTTACTATGGCAAAACCCAGCGCCGCATTGGGTATTAAAAACGCCGCACCATATGGAGTATCTTGATACCCTAATGGACGTGTTTCCTGAAGCCTTAGTGGTGCAAACGCATCGTGATCCGCAAAAAACAACCGGCTCGTTTTGTTCTATGGTAGCGCACGGGCGCGGGGTGTTTAGTGATGATGTCGACGCCAAAGAAGTTGCCGAGCACTGGGTCAAAAAAGTCGGTAAATTAATGCAAGACTCGATCAATGTGCGAGAAGCCCGTGGCGAGGCAAGATTTCTAGATGTCTCTTACTATGATTTATTGGCTGATCCAGAGCATGAGGTGCGGCGCATTTACGAATTTGCCGGGCTGGAGTATGACCAAACCGTGAGCGAGAAGTTGAACGCAACCAAGAATAAAAATGTGCAACATCGCTTTGGTCGACACCGTTACGATATTGCAGATTTCGGTTTAAGCAAAGAGTCGATTGAATCTGAGTATCAGTTTTATCGACAGCGATACGCTATTCCTCATGAATAGTCAGGCTTAACCCCGAGTTTTATTGTGAAAAGGATAAAAAATGTCATCAAATAAACAAGGCCCCAATGCAGTTGGTCACAACAGTGTTTTTTCGGCGGTGACCACCGCACTGTTTGATATGTTTAGCAATAAGGGACAGCTACCGCCCTTGGGTGATCAACGCATCGATGGCAAAACCTGTTTAGTGACCGGTGCCAATAGTGGACTTGGCAAAGCGGTAGCAATAGACCTCGCAAAGCGCGGTGGGCATGTGATCATGGCCTGTCGTAGCGGTATTCCTGAAGCTGGTGAGGATGTTAAGCGCTTATCAGGCAGTGACCAAGTAGAGATGATGCAAGTCGATCTCTCGGATATGCAAGCGGTAAGTGAATTTTGCGATAGTCTTCAGGCTCGCAATATTCAGTTAGATATTACGGTTATGAATGCTGGCCTAATGCCACTAAATTCAAGACACTCTGCTCAAGGCTATGAGCTGATGTTTGCGGTACACTTTCTCGCCAACCGACTTATGCTCAGCCGTATGGTTAGCGATGGTGTGATTGCGCAGCAGCCTGATAAGCCGCCTGCGCGGGTTATTTTTGTCTCCTCAGAGGCGCATCAATCCTCCGCGCCTATCGATTTCGATCAATTTGGCGCCTATGTCGAATATGGCCTAAAGGATGGTTTAAAACATTACGGCACGAGCAAGTTGCATCTAACGACTTTTGCTAATGAGCTATCGCGTAGGCTTAACCCTGATTACCAAAACGGCAGTGGAGAGGTCAATATTGCCGTGCATGCCTTATGTCCTGGGCCTATTGCCTCCAATATTGCCCGCGAATCACCGGGATTTTTAAGGCCAATTATTGGCCCTATTATGCGCCTGTTTTTTAATAGCCCAGAAGCAGCCGCTGCACCCATAATGCTGTTAGCGTGCGCAGAATCGATGGCCGATAAAACCGGTGTGTACTTACACATGATGCGCGAAAAGCCCTGTTCTGAATTGGCGGCTGACCCTGCTAACGGTCAACAATTGTGGGATAAAAGCGCCGCTCTGCTGAGCGAGTTTTTAGCCAATTAACCATTTTTATAGCTCTTTGTTTGGCTAATTTAAAGATCACTGTATGGATATTTCAGCACTCACAAAAATGACTCGCCACCTATTTCGGCTGATGTTTACCTCTCATCCGCGTGCTGCAGCATGTGACTTGTCGGGTAAGGTGATTATTGTTACTGGCGCCTCGCCAAACTCAGTTGGTTATGCGACGGCAAAACAACTGTTGATTTGGGGTGCAACCGTGGTGATAACAAGCCGTTCAGAAACAGAGCAAACGGCAGATACGCTTAGACAATCGCTTGACGCTCAGCTAGACAGTGGTGACGTAGTCGGGCATACGCTTGATCTTACCGATGTNGGCTCAGTGCAAAAATTTTGTCAGTGGTATCAGCAAAGGTTTGGCAATCAGCTTGATGTACTGATNAATAATGCTGGCATTCATCTGGATTTGTTAGGACAGTGGCAACAGCCTACATTGTCTGACGATGGGCATGAGATCCACTGGCGCACTAATTATTTAGGCACTGCGATGCTAACGCATTTGCTACTACCTTGTCTGAAACATACAGGGCTTGAGTTTGGCGAGGCAAGAGTAGTAAACGTGTCTTCGCATTTACACTGTAAGGGCCTGAATGCTGAATTTTTTGCGCCTCAGCGAGCGTATAATTCTTGGCAGGCCTATGGGCAGTCAAAGCTGGCCTTACTGCACCATGCTTTTGAGCTACAGAGGCTTTACGCTAAATCGCATAATATTCAAGCTTATAGCCTTCACCCAGGCTCGATAGCAACCGAGATCTCACACAAAGGCTTAGCGGACACTGGCTTTGTGCAGAAAATGCGCCAGTATTTAGCCCCTTTAGAAGCGATGATTTTGCTCAGTCCCGATGAGGGTGCGCAAACACAATTATTATGTGCAACGGCGTCTGATTTGCTAAGTGGGGGTTATTACCAGCGATGTGAATTAACTGAGGCGAGTAGCGAGGCCATGGATCATTCAGTCGCGCATCGTTTATGGTTAACCACAGAAAACTGGATAGCGCAGACCTTGGCTGATTCGCCTCATCCGAATGGCGAAGCGACTATTTTGCAAGGCCACGGCTGAAAGCAAAAGACAGTCGCAAAGCCATTAACAAAGACATTTAAAAAAATAAGAACAAAGATAAGAACAAGCGCAGATAAGAATGGGTGATCAAGATGTTTAATACACAGGTAAGATCGGTAACAGTCGATATCCAAGCCTCGCGAGAGCAAGTTTGGCAGATTCTTACTGACACTGCTCGCTATGCAGAATGGAACCCTTTTACCCCACAAATCGATGGTCGCTTGCTGCTTGGTGAAACCTTAGGCTTACACGTTAGAATGCCAAAGCGTGGCGATCGTGTGCAATATGAACAATTAGAAATTATGCAGCATGCAGAGGCAGAGTCTAGCAATTTAGCCTGGGGCATGCGTGTGCTAAGCCCATTACTTTTAAGAGCGCTGCGTGAGCAGATTATTATCAGTACCGGGCCGCATAGCTGTCAGTATTATTCGACAGACAGTTTTTCTGGCCTACTGTCGCCCCTGGTTTATCGATTATTTCAGCTAGATATTCAACAAGGCTTTGATGCCGTTGCGCATGCACTGAAGTCAAGAGCAGAATCAATGTAGTTGCTAGTAGCAATGTTGTTGATCATGGCTGCAGATTAACAGCGCTAGCGATCAGTCTTGCTTGAGCCTATGATAGGCATATGAAACAGTTACTATTAATTTGTCATTCGCAGTCAGGTCGCAATATGCGCTTAGCGCTGCATTGTTTAAACGCAGCTAAACAGTACGCTGAACAGCAGCTTGCTTTGGCTACGGACGAGTTTTCGATTAGTCTGTTACTTGCAGATGAGGCAGAAAGCCAAGATATTTTAGCGGCAGATGCGCTGATTCTTTTTTGCCCAGAAAATTTTGCCGCAGTTGCTGGGGGCATGAAAAGCTTATTCGACCGCTGTTTTTACCCATGGCTGGCGGCAATAGAGTCAACACAATCATCAGTAACAATGGCTAAACCTCAGGCAGCCAAGCCCTATCAAATTGTGATCGATAGCGGAAATGATGGAAGTTTTTGCCTGCAACAGTTAGAAAGAATTTTAACCGGTGTATCAGCTAAGGCCGTGCAGCCGGCCGTGATCTTGCATGCTGAACCAACGGCTGCAGACATTGCTGCGATGCATGAGCTCGGTCAGGGCTTTGTTGAGGCCTTACATCAGGGCATGTTTTAGTGTTTATATTATATTCGACCCTCGGGTGTCACCTGTGCGATCAAGCTGAGCAGCTGATTACGCCGCTTATGGCAGATTTTCAATTAAGTTGGCAGCGCTTAGATATTGCGGCGCCTGATCATAAGCTGTCAGATCAGTCCGCAGAGCAGTTGATTGCAAGGTTTGGTGAACAAATTCCGGTGTTAGGGGTAACGTTCAGTCAGCTAACGCTTGCTTGGCCTTTTGACCAAGCGGCCGTGTTGCAGTTTATTCAAGCGCTCATGCTTGAAGCTGAACGCGCCGAGCAGCAGGGAGATGCCTAATTGGCGCAGGTTACCGTCAGCCAATTGAGTATTTATCCGGTAAAATCACTAGGCGGGATTGATCTGCCGCATATGCGGTTTGATGATCTTGGGCCAATGTATGACCGTCGCTATATGCTGGTTAATGAGGCAGGAGAGTTTATTACTCAGCGTCAATACCCAATCTTAAGTCAGGTACATGTCTCTGCTACCAACCTGTCTGACTTGAGTGCCGGATTTAACGTCAGCATACCTGAGGCACCTGGCTCTTCAAGCCGTGAAAGTATTTTTTTAGCGGCCCATGGAGAGACCGATATATCTTCAGCTGTAGAGACTAGCGTATGGTCAGACACCTTTCAGGCTTACCAGCAGCAGCACCCTCTGGCTGATCATTTATCGCGTTATCTGCAACACAGGGTAAAGCTGTTGTTTATTTCATATAGCCAAGTGTTAACTCCGCGGCATGTTGACTCGCGATACACAGCTAAGCCGCAAGCGTTAGGTTTTGCTGATGGTTTTCCATCGCTTGTGTGTTATCAAACGTCCTTAGAGGCGCTCAATCATGCCTTGGACTTGCCGATTTCGATGCGGCGGTTTCGACCGAATATTGTAGTTGCGGCGGCGGGCGCGAATCAGCCTGAGGCATTCGCTGAAAATAACTGGCAACAATTAGCGAATGAGCAATTGAGATTAGAGTTAGTCAAGCCCTGCAGCCGCTGCGTGATGCCGACCATAGAGCCAAATAGCAGTAGCAAACAAGCAGCGGTATGGCAGGCATTAAAGCGCTTGAATAGCCTTAATGGCGAGGTGATTTTTGGTCAGAATGCACTGCAATCGGGTGCCAAGGTTTTACATTTGGCGGATCAGCTAAAGGTGATGCATTAGCCCTGCTGAGTGAGCGCGCTTTGCTAGGCGCGAGACTTTTACAGCGCTGGGCTGCTAGGCTTTTGCTCATGCCAAAACAAGGTTAACTTAAGGTCTTGCTGCATCGATGCAGGTAGTCGTTGTTGATAGTAATGACTAAAAGCTAAGATGCTTTGTACATACTTTCGCGTTTCTCGATAAGGAATCGTCGCTACCCAATGCGCCCAATCTTCGTCAACTTCACGTAGCGAAAGCCATTCATCAACTCGGTGAGGACCTGCATTATAGGCTGCTGTAGCGAGAATATAGTTTTGCTCATAACGATCCAGTAACTGCTTAACATAATAGCTACCAAGCATAATATTGAAGTCGGCATCTTTCAGCTTGGCAAAATCATAGTCAAGCTCGAGCTCACGACATAGCTGTTGCGCGGTTGCTGGCATTAGCTGCATCACGCCAGTGGCGCCTTTGCTAGAACGAATCAGCGGCGCAAAACCACTCTCTTGACGAGACATCGCGAGCAGCCAGCTGATATCGATACCGGTAGTGCTTGCTTGTTTACTGAAGCTATCAATAAAGGCGAGGGGGTATTGTTCGGCAATGGTTGCGCCAAAACTTCCGTTGACGATCGCGCGCAACATGCGCTCATGCCAGCCAAGTTGGTAGGCCAAGGCCGCAGTTTGACGCCACTGATCACGCGAGAGGCCTTTGCTGGCAGCGACCCATTCACGCAGGGCTTGTGAATAGTCATCCAGCAGTAATAGCTCAATTGACGCAGCGAAGCGGTCGGCAAAATTTGCATCAATAGGCCAATTGGCTAAGTCAACCGATTGATTAAAGCTGTGATCACGATGCACGTATTGAGCGGCCAATAAGCCGTAAAATCCGCGGCGGTAAGAGAGTGCTGAAAATTCCTGTTCGGCGGTGTTCAGCCATTGTTGACGCTGGGATAAACCATATTTTGCCTCATCTTGGCTGAGCCACCACAGTGACTTAGCATACCAGTAGCGCCATTCAGATTCTTTTCGCAGATTGGCATCAGCACGCTCGTAGGCCTGCTTAAAATCAAACCAGCGTTTCGCTTGAAGCGTGTAACGTAAGGTCTTTTTTTGAAAGCCGAAGCTATTATATTCTTTTTGCTCGGCCATCCAATCCAGTGCAGTCGCAGCATCAAACTTTGCGAAATACCAAGCACTTAATATTTTTAACTCTTGTCGATCTTTAGCTAGTAAGGGCACGCTGTCTTGATCTAACAGGCCGGCAAAAGACAAATGGTCAACTGCGGCGATTTTTTTCAGTAGCCGCTTATAGCTGGCACTGCTGATGCGGTTTGAGCCGCGATTATTATCTGCTTGAGTAAGCTGGATAAGCCAGAAATCGACAAATTTTTCCGCATCTAGCAAACGATTTGCCAGCATTTTTGACTCAGCTGATAATGACTCAAGTAAACGCTTGGCCAGACTATTATTATATTGCCGGTATGCCATTTCGAAACGTTGCCAGATGATGTCTTGGCTAAACCAGCGGCTGTTCTCGAACGTTTGCTCTAGCTGGCGACAGGCAGAGGGGAGTGTGGCACCACGTAACCAGAGTTGACGAATTTGATTGGCGAGGATGCTCTCTCGCTGTTCATCATTGGCGCCCGATAGACTAGCGCGAATCTCAAAGCAGCGATGACTTAAGCTATTATCGGCGGGTGTTTTAAACGCTTGGTAACGCTGCCACTGTGACTGTCGGCCAAGATACATCAGCCAATTTGCTCGCAGACGTTGACTGCTCAAATGCTTAGGGTAGCGCTGTAAAAAATCGCGAATCGCTTGGTCAGAAACTGTGCTGAAGCGCTGGCTCAAATATTGATATTCTAAATATGGCTGCAGCGGGTAGCCTTCAAGTTGCGATAAATAAGTTGCTAAATCAACATTCGGATCCTGCTTTACGGCTTTGCTGGCTAACTGATAAATCTCGCGTTGCTTAGCAAAACGCGAGCTGTACCATAGTTTATCGCGCGATTCAGCGCTGCTGTTGTTTTCAGTACTGATTGCATAAGCGCTGCTTACGTTCAGCAGCAGAGTGATAGATAAAAGTGGTGTTAATGATAATAGCGGTGCTAGTAAAGCCACCGATAACCAAGCCACCGATAACCAAGATAATAGCATCGCTGTTGGCGAAGGTTTTGACGTACATTTTGGCCTAAAAAGTGTGGTCGATGCACGCGCTGATAACTGCAAATTTCTATTCATTTCCATTGAATAAACCAAGCGCTTTGGCTAAAAAAACCATGCTGATGAACACTTTTGTTCAAATCAATGAATAAGAAGTGTCTCCCTGAACATATCTTATTATCAAGCTATGTTATATTAACTAGATTACGCTAATTTAGTCTGCCATGCATGCTATTTTATGGCTAAAACACATCCTATTTTTGATTTTGAATCGACATTCAGCGCAGTTTAAGAATACCCCCCTATGGCATTACTCCGATTAGACCAGGCGCAGCTCGCCTATGGCGACAACCCGCTACTTGACCACTTAGATTTAGCCATTGAAGCAGGCCAGCGGATTGGTCTGGTTGGCCGGAACGGTATGGGTAAATCTACCTTAATGCGGGTGTTGGCCGGAACCGAGAGCTTGGATGCAGGTGCCGCTGTGATTCAGAATGATGTGCAGGTGGTGTATTTAGAACAGGCCCTGCCTGAGCCCAATAACTTGAGCATATTCGACTATTTGATTCAGGGCTTAGGCGTATTAGGCGAGTGGCTGCAACGATTTGAACAGCTGACCCATGGCGAGCTAGATACACAAGGCCTGGCTGATTTAGATAAGGCCAGCAGTGAAATTGATCGCCTGCAGGGCTGGGATATTCAAAGTCGAATTTTTAGTGCAGTCGCTGATCTTGGTCTCGAACACGATACTGCGATGGCCGATTTATCCGGCGGTTGGCGCAAACGGGTCTCAATTGTTCGTGCTTTGTTAAACAATCCAGATGTATTGTTGCTGGATGAGCCAACCAACCATTTAGATATTCCTGCCATTGAGTGGCTGCAAAAGCAGCTGCTAGCGCAGAGCTGTGCTTTGGTGTTAATTACTCATGATCGACGATTTTTAGATCAAATGGCTAACCAGATATGGTGGTTAGACCGCGGCAAAATTATGACCTTTGTCGGTAACTACCAAAGCTTTTTACTTGGCAAAGAAAAATTTTTAGCCGACGAAGCTAAACAAAATGCGCTGTTTGATAAACGCCTGTCTGACGAAGAGAAATGGATTCGTCAGGGTATTAAGGCGCGCAGAACTCGCAACGAAGGCAGAGTGCGCGCGTTAAAGAAAATGCGCCAAGAGCGCCAAAGTCGTATTGATGTCAAAGGCAATGTGAGCATGCAAATCGATAGCGGCGAGCGCAGCGGAAAGCGCATCGTTGAAATGACGGATGTGAGCTTTGCTTATGAGGATAAAACTATCCTCAAGCCTTTTAATTTATTGGTTCAGCGCGGCGACAGAATAGGTTTAATCGGCAAAAACGGTGCCGGCAAATCAACCTTGATTAAATTGATATTAGCTCAACTTGAACCCTCAACAGGCACTATTATCGAAGGCAGTAATGTAAAAGTTGCATACTTCGACCAATTACGTGCACAGCTTAATGACGACGATACGGTATTTGATAGCCTGGCCCAAGGCCGTGACTATGTTGAGATTAATGGCAAAGAAAAGCACGTGATGAGCTATCTGAATGACTTTTTATTTGCCCCTCAACGGGTTCGTTCAAAAGTATCCTCATTGTCTGGCGGTGAGAAAAATCGTTTATTACTGGCGAAATTATTTTCCAAGCAAGCGAATGTGCTGGTGCTTGACGAGCCTACCAATGATTTAGATATTGAAACGCTTGAATTGCTTGAGGAGCTGCTGTGTGAATACTCTGGTACGGTGCTGCTAGCCTCTCACGACAGAGAGTTTGTTGATCAAATTGTATCCTCAACTTTATATATTGATGACACCGGTGAGCTTTTTAACTACGTTGGTGGCTTTGACGACTTACAGCGCCAGCATGGTAAGCTCTGGCTAAAGCCAGCTGAGATCCTAGCTGATGCCGAGCAGCATGCTGCTAATCAAGTAACAGAGCCTTCTAGCCAAGATGTAGCAAGGGCAGAGCCCTTGCGTGTCGATCCCTCGCCGACAAAAAAACTCAGCTATAAACTGCAGCGCGAACTGGATGCCATGCCTGATATGATTGCCGATAAAGAAGCATTAATTGCCACTTTAGAGGCAACAATGGCAGAGCCTGGTTTTTTTGAGCAAGCACATGAGCAAGTCAGTGCTATTACTGCGCAGTTAAGCTCTGAGCAGCAGGCACTCGAGGCGTTATATCAGCGTTGGGATGAGCTAGAGGCCATGTAGCCAAAGCCAGTCAGCAGCTTACTTAGTCGCTAATGACTGACTTAAGGCGCGTACCATCAGCCAGTAAGCCAACGCCGCATTCAAAAGCGGTTTGCAGGCAGTTGTCGACAATTGCCTGCATAATTTCTTGGTCCCAGCCATTTATCCAGTCTGCGTGTGCACTATGTCCACCCGGCAATGCAGGATTCATATCGGACGATAAGCGCCAATCAGAGGACGCTCCAGTGTCTTCAGTGACATAGATACTGAAGTTATATGAAATTTCCGGGATCGCAATGGGATGACTATCTGGGCATTCGCCGGTACCCGTTTGCGGCGCAGTTGCTTCGCTTGGGTAAGCCATATGCGCTTGGTGGTCTGCAGAGTCTAGGTTTTCGCCATCCCAGCATTGTGGAAAGACGATGCGCATTTCGACTATATCATCAAGCGGGCAGTCTGGGATATAAGCCACATGGTCTAAAGGGTCGCCAGCATCAAACCATACTTGCTCTGAAGTCCAGCTTGCACAGCGAAATTTTACGACTTGTGTTGATTGCAAACTATCCGGCATGGCTTGCCCAGCGATCATGCGTAAATTAGCGGGTGGTGCTTGAATCGTCTCGGCTGCAAGGTGGTAGCCAGTTTTATAATAAAATAGTGGTTCTATATAAGGTATGCGCTCGCCATAGGCATCATATAGTGCTGGCACCCAATAAGCTGAACGGTTTAGCCGTATACCATCGCAGCTACTGCTTTCGATTTGCTGCAAATTATCGATAGTAGTGAAGGCATCAACACTCGGATTGCCAAAAAACACATGGTAATGACTGGCACCTGGCTGATTAGGGTATAGCAGTGGGTCATCAAAACTTTTATGAGATTCTAGGCAATGCGTTCTAAAAGCACCGCTTCCGTCATCGCGGAGACCAAACTCTTCATTTGAGAGAACCAAGCCAGGTTTTAAAGCAGACCCCGGTTCGACTTGGCTGCTGTTGTTTGATGTTGTATCGCAGGCTGCTAAAAAGCTCAGCAAGACGGACAACAGCAGAACTGCTGTTACACTATGACTAGTTTGTTCAGGCTTAAATGTATGTTGCATAGTTATACCCTCAAACATAGCTTAAAACATCGCTTAAAAAGCGTCTTGGCTGAGGCCATGTTGCCGTGCTTTGGCAGTTTTGACAAATCGTTCAAACATAGGATATGTGTCTTCGATGTCAAGCCGCTGATTGTCTGATCGTGCAATGGCGATATTTTCAGCATTCACTGTAATCGGCTCTGACACTTATCGCTGTAGTACAAAAAACCTGATTTTTTTTGAGTGTATTTTTTAATGCTCTATGTTGTTGATTTTACTGTTAAAAAATGACGGTTTTCATCATGATTACAAAGCCTAGTAAAAAAAATAGTGCTTGACCTGAAAAAAACTAAGCACTATAAGTTCACGCCCTGAGGCATTTCAAAGCCAATAAACAGAACTGATAGCGTGGTTTTGACCGTAAAAAAGGGCAAAACTCAGACACATTGATTTTTTTATAGACAGGTTTTTATGGGTAAGTCACTGGTTATTGTCGAGTCACCTGCGAAAGCAAAAACAATCAATAAATATTTAGGCAACGACTTCGTGGTCAAATCTAGCGTTGGCCATATTCGTGATTTGCCGACTTCTGGCGGCCAAAAAGCCCCGGTTGATGCCAAAGCCAGAGCGGCAGAGGCGGCTAAAACCCGTAAAATGGCGCCAGAGAAAAAAGCCGCATACAAGCGCCAGAAAGCACATGCGCAGCTGGTTAAACGAATGGGTATTGACCCAGAGCATGGCTGGAAGCCGAATTATCAAATCCTGCCCGGTAAAGAGAAAGTCGTTGCTGAGCTAAAACGTCTGGCTAAAGATGCCGATACCATTTATCTCGCAACGGATTTAGATCGCGAAGGAGAGGCTATTGCCTGGCATTTGCAGGAGGCGATTGGCGGTGATCAACAGCGCTATCGTCGAGTAGTATTTAACGAAATCACCAAGTCAGCAATTCAGGGTGCCTTTGAGCAACCTGGCCAGTTAGATATTGACTTAGTTAACGCACAGCAAGCGCGACGCTTTTTAGACCGTGTCGTGGGTTTTATGGTCTCGCCACTTTTATGGGCAAAAGTTGCCCGCGGTCTTTCTGCCGGTCGAGTACAATCGGTCGCGGTAAAACTCGTGGTAGAGCGAGAAAAAGAAATTCGCGCATTTATACCCGAAGAATATTGGGAATTAAAAGCGGACACTCTAACGGCACAGCAGCAGCCGCTGGCCTTAGAAGTAAAAAAACAGGCAGGTGAAGCCTTTCGGCCCGGCAATGAGTCGGCGATGCAGACGGTGCTTGAAAGCTTAAAGAACGCTGATTACTCGATTGTAAAACGCGAAGATAAGCCAACCAAATCTCGCCCTTCAGCCCCCTATATCACATCCACTTTACAGCAGGCAGCCAGCACACGTCTGGGTTACTCAGTGAAGAAGACCATGATGATGGCGCAACGCTTATACGAAGCTGGCTACATCACTTATATGCGGACCGATTCAACCAATTTGTCTGCCGAAGCAGTTGCAAATGCGCGCGATTATATTGGGCAGCAGTTCGGTGCTAAATATGTGCCTGACAGCCCACGAGTTTACGGCGCGAAAGAGAATGCTCAAGAGGCTCACGAAGCCATTCGTCCCTCGAGTGTTTCGGTTAAATCGACCCAGCTTACTGGCATGGAGCGCGACGCTGAACGTTTATACGAATTGATTTGGCGACAGTTCTTAGCCTGTCAAATGAGCGATGCACAATACCTTTCGACCTCGATCGTGGTGGCTGCAGGTGAGTTTGAATTGCGCACGCGCGGGCGTGTTGTGAAATTTGATGGCTTTACCCGAGTGCAGCCACCGGCGAGTAAAAAAGACGATGACCAAGTCTTACCTGATGTAAGACAAGGTGAAGTGTTACAGCTGTCGCAATTACATCCTAGCCAACATTTTACTAAACCGACGGCACGGTATTCTGAAGCTGCATTAGTGAAAGAGCTAGAGAAACAGGGCATTGGTAGACCGTCAACTTATGCCGCTATTATTTCAACCATTCAAGATCGCGGTTATGTGCGTTTAGAAAACCGTCGCTTTTATGCCGAGAAAATGGGTGAGATCGTCACCGAGCGCCTGTCTGAAAGTTTCCCTGACTTTATGGATTATGCCTTTACCGCCAGAATGGAAGACACACTCGACGAGGTTGCTGAAGGTGATCGCGATTGGCAGCAAGAATTAGATAGTTTTTACCGTAACTTTTCGAGTTTATTGCAAAAAGCCGAATCTGAAGACGAGCAGGGCATGCGCCCGAATGATCCAACGATGACCGATATCGCATGTCATTTATGCGGTCGACCAATGCAGGTAAGAACCGCCAGCACAGGCGTGTTTTTGGGCTGTTCGGGTTATGCACTGCCGCCCAAAGAGCGCTGTAAAGGTACGCTTAATTTAATACCTGGTGATGAGGCAGTTGATGTAGATGCGGATGAAAACGCGGAGTCATTACAGCTATTAAAAAAACATCGCTGCCCTAAATGCAATGCATCCATGAACAGCTACCTAATCGATGAACACCGCAAGTTGCATATCTGCGGTAATAACCCAGACTGCGACGGCTTTGAGGTTGAGGCTGGCCAATTTAAGATTAAAGGCTACGATGGCCCGGTGCTAGAGTGTGATAAATGCGGCAGTGATATGCAGCTTAAGTCTGGACGCTTTGGTAAATACTTTGGCTGCACCAATGAAAGTTGTAAGAACACGCGAAAATTACTTAAAAATGGCGAAGCAGCTCCGCCAAAAATGGACCCAGTGCCGATGCCAGAACTAGCCTGTCAGAAGGTTGATGACAGCTATATATTGCGTGACGGTGCTTCAGGTATGTTTTTAGCGGCGAGCCAGTTCCCCAAAAATCGAGAAACGCGCGCCCCGTTTGTGCATGAATTAGTGCCGCATCGCGACGAGATTGACCCTAAATACCACTTTTTAGTCGATGGCCCCGCCGTCGACAATAAAGGTATTGCTACCCAGGTGCGCTATAGTCGCAAGACCAAAGAGCAATACCTGATGAGTGAAGATAAGCAGGGCAAGCCAACCGGCTGGCGCGCCTTTTATCAGCAAGGTGAATGGCAAATAGAGTTGCCAAAGCCAAAGAAAAAAGCGGCGGCAAAAAAGAAGCCTGCTGCAAAAAAGAAGCCTGCGGCGAAGAAAAAGTCAGCCTCTAAACAGAGTGCTTAAGTATGAGTGCGAATATCGCCTCACTGGTTAACCAGCAACTCTACCACTGTGAGTTGCTACTAAAGCAACTTGATCAGCTTGACCAGCAGTCGTTTGATTTTAGAGCGTCACATCAGGCCTTATTAAATGCAGCTTTATATGCGAGTTTCTTAGCTTATCGGGGATTTCTTCAAGAGCTGGCTGAATCATGTCAGCTTCAGATTAGGCCAACGGTGTTGGCCGAGCTAGTGCAGGCGCTCGAGCATGAGTCACGCTCACATGCCTGCGTTGCCAATCTTCAAAGCTTGATTGATCAGCCCGACTCATGGCTGCAGCAACTTCTTAACGCAGAGCAGCAACTGTTCGAGCAGGCGCCGAGCCAGCGCAAAGCTGCGGCTAACCCACAGCTTATTGCGCTAAGCGTTAATCGCTCGATTGATGCGCCTGAGATAAGAGAATTGAATCAGACGCTGAAGCAATTTATTGCCTTGCAGCGCGAGTTTTTACAAGAGTGGTAGCTTACCGCGTAAGCTAATAGCTGGGCTTGAGCCAAGCTTGAAAGCCATGCTGAAAGCGCTTATGCTGGGCTAATCTAAAATACCAACACAGCAAAGGTTTGCACTAGTTTCATGGCGAAAGTTATTGCGGTATACAATATCAAAGGCGGCGTAGGGAAAACGACTTCTGCTGTTAATCTGGCCTATTTAGCAGCGCAGGCGGGGTTTAAAACCTTACTTTGGGATATGGATCATCAAGCCGCAGCGGGTTTTTTTCTGGCCAATGATTCAGCGCTCAAAGGTGGGCTTAACGGCATGATGAAAGATGCTGCACTGCCGGTCAGCAAACGGTCAATAAGTGCCAAAATTGTAGCCACTGATTATCAACACTTAGATCTATTACCCTCGGATATTTCAATGCGGCTGTTGGATGTCAAAACCGCGGAGGCACGCGGTAGCAATAGCGTCATCAAGAAAATGCTCGAACCGCTTCAAGCCAGTTATGACTATATCTTTGTTGATTGTGCGCCCGGGCTTACTGTAGCTAACGTATCACTTATGCATGCAGCAGACTTAGTATTGGTGCCTGTGATTCCAACTGTGTTGTCGGTTCGCATGTTGGAACAGCTGAATGATTTTGTAAAGCAGGATATTCACGCAAAAAACGCTGTGAAAACACCCAAGTTGCGCGCATTTTTCACTATGATGGATGGCAGGAAACTGATGCACAAGTCGATTTATGAGCAGCTCTGCGTGAAGAAGAAAACGATTGTGCT
Source organism: Pseudomonadales bacterium (assembly GCA_013215025.1). Lineage (NCBI taxonomy): Bacteria > Pseudomonadati > Pseudomonadota > Gammaproteobacteria > Pseudomonadales > Pseudomonadales bacterium. Next base: position 7,381 of record JABSRR010000001.1, on the reverse strand, counting down.
GCCGATCAGCATTCCCTACCAATCAAGTACCGAAAAAATGGCGCAGCATCAAAAGCCATTGGCTGAATTTGCTGGCTCTTCGACGGCGGCATTGGCTTATGATGCATTATGGGCCTCAATCAAGCGCATGCGTTTTTGACAACCTTAATCAATCTTAACCCTAGCTGGGGTTAAAAGCTGATACATTCCCTTCTTTTTTCAGAATAAGATTTTCCTATGTCTGCTGCCCAATCGTCGCCGCAAACCAATCCGTTTGTTCATCTTGGTCGATACTTACTACGCTACCCGAAAACTGCCCTAAGCTTGATCATTCTACAAATGTTGATCTTAATGTCAGCCTTGCCACGCATGACAGTCGATACCAGTGCCGAGGGTTTTCTCTACGATAATGCTGAACCAATTGTTCGTTATGATGCGTTTCGTCAAGAGTTTGGCCGTGACGAATTTTTTGTTGTCGCCATCACCGGTGTAGACGTGTTTAGTTTAGCTTTTTTAGAAAAGCTTGAAATGTTACATCGCCGCTTGGAGCAGCGGCTCGATAAGCTGCAGAAAGTAGAGTCATTGGTGAACGTGCGCAGTATTTATGGCGAAGGTGACGATCTGATTGCAGAAGAATTATTAGAAACCATGCCGGTTGACGCTGCCGAAGTCGCGATCATTAAGCAGCGTGTGCAAGCCAAGCCTGTGTATTATGACCGACTCATTAATCGTGATGAAACTGCCGTGGCGGTTATGGTGAAGCTTATTCCCTTTGTGCAAACTGGCTTCGAAGATGGCGAGGCCGTTTATGAGAATCTCTCTGAAGAGGAAATATACGCGGCCTACAATGATATTTTAGCGATTGTCGCTGAAGTGGAAGATCAGTTTCCTGAAAATAGTCTGCATGTTGGCGGTACCCAAGCGATTGGTAGCTATATGGGAACCGTGTTGCAGAAAGACTTTGGTCAGTTTACGGCGGTGGCCTTGCTGATGGTGATGGTGTTTCTTTGGACGCTTTTTAGACGGGTTTCCGGAGTATTGATTCCGATTATGGTGATGATTATTGGCATTGTTAGCTGTATCTCGTTGATGGTATGGATGGGCTTTCCGATGCAAATCACCTCGTCGATTTTACCCAGCTTTTTGCTCGCTGTCTGTGTAGGTGACTCGGTGCATCTGCTGTCGATTTTTTATCATCAGTATGACTCGGGTGACAGTAAAGAAGGCGCAATTTTACATGCGCTTGAGCATACCGGTACGGCAGTATTATTTACCACCTTAACGACAGCGGCGGGCTTGTTAACCTTTGCAACCTCTGAAATTCGTCCAGTTGCTAGTTTAGGTTTATTTGCTGCCATAGGCTCGGTGGTGGCTTTTTCCACAACCATATTGTTAATTCCGGTATTGCTAAAATTATTTTCGATTAAGCACAAGCAGTTGGGTGATGGTCAAAGTGCCGAAGACTTTGACCCTACCCATATGAATCAAAATTCGCCGATTTATAAATTCACCCAAGCCTGTATATTTTTGGCGGCGAATCACCCAAAGAAAATCAGCGCTTTTGCGGTATCGCTTATGGTCGCTGCCTGCCTCATCGTGCCGCAAATTCGCTTTGCGCAAGACGCACTGGAATGGTTCCCAGACGACACTCCGACTAAACTGGCGGTTCAAACGATTGAGCGAGAGATTACCGGCTCGTTACCGTTTGAAATCATGATTGATAGTGGTGAAAAACAAGGTGTTTTGGATCCAGCCTTTCTGCAACGTTTAGATGATTGGGTTGAAAGTTTAAAAACGACTACATTAAATGGGGTTGACGTTGTTACTGCAAGCGGCCTAACAACCTTGATTAAAGAAACGCACCAAGCGATGCATAATAATTCACTGGATGAGTATCGCGTTCCCAATGATCGAGAATTAATCGCGCAAGAATTGCTGTTGATTGAATTAGATCAAGCGGATGATTTATTTCAATTTACTAATAAAGAATTCAGTAAGACTCGGGTCACCATTATTATGCCCTGGGGCGACTCCATCTTATTTGCGCAAATGCAAAAGGAATTAGAACAGCATTATGCTGATGCGATGGGTGATATGTTAGACGACTATCCGATTCAAATCACAGGTGTAATTCCGGTGTTTTCAAAAATGTTCACCTCGATGATAAGCTCTGCTGCTACATCCTATTTTTTCGCATTCGCCGTAATCTGTATCATGATGATAACCTTATTGCGCAGCCCAATTGACGGCTTAATCAGCATGATTCCGAATTTATTGCCTATTTTGCTGGTATTGAGCTTTATGACCATTGTCGATATTCCGCTGGATGTCTTCACCGTATTGATTGGATCGATTGCGCTGGGGCTTTGTGTGGATGACACTGTGCACTTTATGCATGGCTTTAAGTCGGCTTATAAAAAACACGGCGATACATTGCTTGCGATTGAGCAGACTTTATTTTCTACCGGCAAGGCGATGTTGATAACTACGGTTGTATTAGTCTTTGGTTTTTTAACCTTCACATTATCAGAACTGAAGAATATGGATTTGTTCGGTGTGCTCACAGCGGCCTGTATTTTTATGGCCCTATTGGCAGATTTCTTAATTGCGCCAGCACTGATGATTGTTCGCTACGGCATTAAAACCAACGACTAATTTGCTTTAGCGTGATAATCGCGCAATCGGTATGGCATACGCCTTACCCCAGTTTTTGCCAGTCAGCCATAGCCGCTGACTGCGCTGATCGAAAGCGATTCCGTTAGCAACACCATCTTTTTGATGACGCTCGACTAATACGCTGATGTCAATTTTCTCTGCCTGCTGTTGCTGCTTATTTGCATCTAAGCTTACCCGATAAATAAAATGACTTTGCCACTGGTTAAACCAGAGTTGATCGTGAATATATTCCAGCTCATTGACTGCTGTAATGGGTTTACGATCCCAGTAAAGTTGATAAACGCGTGTCGCAGCAGAGAGTGCAGCTGAGGGTTTTGAAGAAAACGCTGCAAACGTTTTTTTAGACGATTGAGCCGGCAATAAAATTGGATAAAGTTGATCATGTTGGTAATGAAATACTTGATGACTACCATCTGATAGCAGCACACCATTACGACCATCATCGCTTAACCCCCACAATTCTTCATGTGCAGTTAAGATATTTGCGGTAGGGCTGAATACATCGCTGTCGAGCATAATGATTGACTGACTTTTCCATGTTAACAGCATTAGCTGCTGCTGCAGCAAGGCGATACCCTCGGCAAATAACTTGGCTGGCAGGGTGTAGCGGCCTTCTAGGCTAAGCTTTTCTTGCTGGAAAGCATATCGGTATACCGCTGACTGACCGTAGCGGCCGCAAGATAGGTAAAGTTGGTCATGCCGAATTAAAAATCCTTGAGTAAAACAACGTTTAGGTAGACTGATTTCAGCGACAATATCATCAGCTGTTAAATGCCATATCTTGGAAAACGCATTGTCAGCACTAACATGATTACTAAAACTCAGTAGAGCAAAAGAATATGCTATGCCTAGATGCAAAAAAGCAAAATAATAGTTTAGTCGCGGCAGGATATCTTTCACTGGTTACGTTTTAGTTGCTTAATTGCAAACCGAGCAGGGTGTAGTTTTGCCAGAAGCCTATGCTCAATCGGCATGACAGACTGACGAATATATTGTTCAATGATCCATGCACAATATGGCGCACTAGTGTATCCGCGTGAGCCAAAGCCAATATTGATGAATAAACCCGTTTGGTTTTTCATTGCATTTGGAATAAACGCTTTTGCATTTTTGCGGTACAGCGCAAATTGTTCAACTAGCGATGAGCTATCGGGCACTGGCCCAGTGATTGGCATATAGTCCTTGCTGGTGCAGCGAAAGCCTACACGAGCCGCAGATTCCCCAAGCTGATGTTTATTTTCTGCAATAGCTTCAGCTGTAAAGCTGGGTAAGTAATGCCGCAGCTTTGCCATATTATAATTAGATGACTGCTCGCAGATCTGTGCTGAGTCATTCGCTAAGTCATAACTGGCGCCAAAATGATATTGATGAGTAACAGCAGTAGATTGACGGGGTGGGGTGATATATCCCTGATGACAGATCACGGCTTGTAGAGCCTGATGCCTAGCTGAATTAATAGTTAACTGGTCAATCTGGCCGCGAATGGTTTTGATGTCTAGTGTTTGATCAGGCAATAGATCTACCGCTGCTGCAGCGTTACAAATAACCACAATATCTGCTTCTGCCTCGTTTTTTGTCTCTTTCTCTAACGCTAACTTTACAGCTGAATCTGCATTGTTATAAGCATTAGCATTAGCTATGGTGGCAGTATGATCGCTGCTGTCAGATGTATAAGTTAGCCGCCAACGCTTTGTAATCGTGTTAGATGCGCTGAGCTTGGTCACAGTAGTATTGGTATGTAAAACAATATTCTCATGCGATAAGTAAAGCGCTGCTAATTCGGCCGGTCGAATATAGCCTAGCTTCGGGTAATACAAACAATCATGATGCAGCGTTGTGCCAGCAACTTTACTCGCCTGCTCCGCTGGTATCCATTGACAGAGCTTGTTAAAAAGCTGATCAAGGTGCTTAGCCTGGTTTTGATCGTCTGCGTCGATGCATTGTAGTAAGCCACAAAAATGCGCTGGTTGCTGGTGGTGATGTTTCTGACTCAACTGATTAAGTTGCTGGTAATGGCGCATAGCATATTGCAAGCTGTTGAGGTTGAACTGCGCAAAGTCGCTTAGATGAGGTGATAGTTTTGGAAATAATACCGCTTCAGGGTTGCCAGAAGCAGCAGACATGGCTTTTGCGTTAGATTCGTAGACGGTAACTTGATAGCCTGAGCAAGCCAGCTGGAAAGCACAGCTGAGTCCTGCTATGCCGGCACCTATAATCGCCACCTTGCTTTGCTTTGGCGATATTATAGCTTCGTCGTCGGTTTGGTAGTGTGACCAAAAGTCACCGAATTTACTCGCCTGCGAGGATGCAGCTAATGCTGGGGAAATCTCTGGTATGCCGTAAAACTGCCCGATTAAGCGTTCGCGTTTATTGCCAAAGCCAGGCGCCTTGCGCACCTCAAAGCCGTATTTTTTTAGCCCGCGCTTCACAAAGCCTGCGGCTGTAAACGTTGCAAAGCTGGTGTTGCGCGAACTCAATTTGGCCATCAATTCAAACACCGTGTCTGACCACATGGCCGGATTTTTAGCAGGTGCAAAGCCATCTAAATACCAGGCATTAACTGATTGTTTGGCATGACGACGCACTGACGGGTGCTGATTAACCAGCATTTCGCTAAATGCCGCCTTTACATCTCCAAAGAAGATACTCAATTGAATATTAATACCCAATGGCGCAAAGTCGATCGTATGCCAGCCTTTGAAAGGCATCGGATATAAGTCGATTAGCGACTGACTGAGCGGATTAAGGCTGGGCCAAAAGTTAAGCGCATGCTGCAGATCTTCTGGTTTAAGTGGGTGCGCCTCTACAGAGATAAAGTGCAGCTGTGATTGATGCGCTGACTGCGAAGTCTGCAGACTGTTGAGCCAAAGTTGCGCGGTTTTTAAAAAATTTAGCCCGGTGCCGAAGCCGGTCTCGGCAATGGTAAATATCTCACCTTGTTGTTGTGCGGTTTTAAATCGCTGGCTTAAATTATTGCCGTCGATAAATACATAGTCTATTTCAGCCAGTGCATTCTGCTGGCTAAAATAGACGTCATCATAGGCACTAGCCATCGGCGTAGCGCCCAATTGCCAGTCAAGCTTGGGGTGAGTTAAACGCCACTGATATAAAGAGTGCTCGGTCAAGCGTAACTTACGTCAAACTAACGCTGGGTAGGCTAGGGGCTTCTAAGCTTATTTTTTCGTTCGGTGCAATGACTGTTGCGGTGCCTTTGGCAACCGTTTTGCCTGATTGATTTTTACAGTCACAGGCCAAGGTCACAATCGCTTTGTCTTCGCGAATAGCTTCAACGGTTAATTCGACGGTAATCGTATCGCCAATAAATACCGGCGCTTTAAATTTAATTTCTTGTCCAAGATATATGGTGCCTGGCCCTGGTAATTCCATGGCAAGTGCTGCCGATACCAATGAACCAGTGTACATGCCGTGAGCTATCTGCTGACCAAACTGTGTATTTGCCGCGAAATCTGCATCAAGATGAACGGGATTGGCATCGCCAGAGACGATGGCGAATAATTGCACATCTTGCTCGGTACAGGTTTTGCTAAAGCTTGCTGTATCGCCAATGGCGATTTCGGTAATGGGTTTATTGGTGATAGTCGGCATGAGTGAACCTTAGATAGAGTAAACAAAGAGAAAGCATTTTAGCTAAGAACGCGATAAGTCTCTAGTCAGAGATTTTTCGGTTTGTTAGGATGATTAAAAAAGGAGAAATTTATGAGCACGACGGGTTGGGTTTTACTCATTTTACTGATTATCTTCGCAGTAATGTTGATAAATATGTTTAACCGCTTGGTGGCATTGAAAAATCAGTTTGCTAATGCATTTTCACAAATTGATGTTCAGCTTAAGCGACGTTATGACCTTATCCCCAATTTGGTTGAAACTGCAAAAGCTTATATGCAGCACGAGCGAGAAACTCTTGAAGCTGTTATTGCTGCTCGTAATGCTGCTGCCACAGGGCTCAATCAGGCTGAGGCAACCAGCGCAGCGGATATCGGCCAATTAAATCGTGCTGAGTCGAAGTTAACCGCTGCCCTAGGCCGCTTTAACATGGTAGTAGAGCAATACCCTGACTTGAAAGCGGATACGCAGATGCTGCAGTTAACAGAGGAGTTATCCAGCACTGAAAATAAAGTGGCTTTTGCACGCCAGGCTTATAATGACTCAGTTATGAGCTACAATACCTATCGACAATCCTTTCCACAAAATTTCCTAGCCTCTTTTTTTGGTCACAACCAAGATGCACAACTATTAGAGTTTGAGGATAAAGCTGAAATAAAAGCTGCGCCTAAAGTTAGTTTTTAAACTTTCTATGCGTCAGTAATGAATTTTTTTCAACACCAAGAACAAGCGCTGCGCAATAGTAAGCGCTTGATCTATTTATTTATATTAGCCGTGATTTGCTTAGTATTTTTGAGTAATTTGATCATGCTGCTGTTGCCGATTAATGTACCTGAGCTCAGCTTTGTGATTGGAGGTTACTCAACTATTGCGCATTGCATCAGTGAAGCCTCGCCTGATTGTCATTGGTTAAGCCTGATAAATTGGCGCAATGTGTTCTATCTCAGCACTGTAATTGTGTTAATCATAGCAAGCGGATCATTTTATAAATATCGTCAAATATCAGTTGGGGGAAAAGCGGTAGCTGAATATATGGGTGCTGAAAAAGTGCCTCTCAACACCCGAACTTATCTCGATAAACGCTTGCTAAATATAGTGCAAG